>DASZFN010000119.1:0-13086 GCA_035939715.1 Gemmataceae bacterium
GCCCAGGTCGCCCGCGTGTCTCCGACACGGGTTCAGGTGCAGGTGGTGGGCTATAACAGCCGGCACATTTTTGTCTCGGGCCAGATTGTCGGCTTGCAGCGCGCCGTGGAGTACCGCGGCCCCGAGACCGTGCTCGATTTGCTGCAACGCGTGGGCGGCATCACGCCGGGCGCGGCTCCGGACGAGGTTTACGTGGTCCGCTCCCATGTGGCGGAAGATCGTCAACCGGAAGTCTTCCGCGTGGACCTGAAAGCTATCCTGATGAGAGATGATTCGCGCACGAATCTCTATCTGCAGCCCCTGGATCAAGTGTTCGTCGGCGAAACGCGGCGTTGCACGTTTGAGAAATGCCTGCCGCCCTGGATGCGGCCGATCTACGAGGCGTTTTGGGGGTTACGGCAGAATAAGCTGACCAATGACGCCCCAGAACAAACCAGGCTCGCCCTGGGCAATAATCCCGCCAAATAACGCCGCGTAACTCTGCGCACTCGTTCCCAGGCTCTGTCGGCTCTGCCTGGGAACGCACCCCCGCACAACTCCGCTCTTGCTTTCCATGGCCCCGGCGGGTATACGTTGCCGCCCTTGGCCGGGAGATCATTCCGTCTTTCGGAATAGGGAGGCGCGCATGCGCGTTCAACTGAGCCGCAGTCGATGGTTGCTAGGTCTGACGTTTCTCGGGCTGGCGACGCTGGCGATTGTGTGGGGGCGAGGCCGGTCGATTGCGCAGGCAACCGCCCAGCCGCCGGCGCAATCCTATAACGTCAATCCGAATGATGCAGGCATGCCGGCTGGCAATTCCGATTACTCCAAGCGTGTCGTCGCCTACATCTTCGACACCATTCCGATCACGCGCGAAGATCTCGGCGAATACTTCATCAAGCGCCTGGGGGCGGAGCGCGTCCAGAACATGGTGAACCGGCAGATCATCGAGACGGTCTGCAAGCAGAAGGGCATCGAGGTGACGGCGGCCGAAATCGAAGCGGATTTGGCCCAGACGCTCGAAGGCTTGAAGACTACCTCACCGGACTTTGTCAGTAAGGTGCTGAAGCCTTATAACAAGAATCTCATTGAATGGAAGGAAGACGTAATTCGGCCGCGCTTGCTAATGGCCAAGCTGTGCCGTGATCGCGTTCAGGTGACGGAAGAAGATATGCAGATGGCTTTCGAGGCACACTACGGCGAAAGCGTCGATTGCAAAATAATCCTCTGGCCAAAAAACTCTGAAAGAATCGCCATGAGCATGTACGCCAAGATTCGCGACAGCGAGGAAGAATTCGAACGTGCTGCCCGAACTCAGGCAAGTACTGGACTAGGGTCCACGGGCGGCCACCTTGCGCCGATTTTCCATCACACTGCCGGCAATGATAATCTGGAAAGGGCCGCTTTCAGTCTTCGGCCGGGGGAGATGAGTGAGCTGATCCAGACCCCAGAAGGCTATGTCGTGGTCAAATGCCTGGCCAAGCTGCCGCCCAAGAATGACAAGAGCCTTGGCGACCCCAAGGTTCGTGAGGAGCTAACCAAGGAAGTTTTCGATAAAAAGCTCCAACTAGAGATTCCCAAGGTATTTGCCGAGCTGCGTGCCCAGGCCAATCCAAAGATCTTTATCGGGCAACAGACCACGGAAGAGCAATTGAAACGCGATGTGGAGGCAGAGCTGCGTTCTGGCTCCGGCAAGGCCGGTCCGGCGGCGCGCCAGCCGCTCCGAGGCAATTGAGCATCTCGCAGAGCGGCATAGACCACTCAGTCATGAAAGTGGAGAGAGCGAAAGCTCTCTCCACTTTTTCGTGCGCCTGCGCCAATGGCACGTTTGCCGGCAGCCCAGGTTTCTGAACCGACCATCATTTCGGCTTCCACGCCGGCCGGCCGCCCTCGGTGGGTCCTTCGCCCTTGAGAAGCTCCTTCTGATTGCCGCCGTCCGCGTCCATGATATAGAGCGAACCACTCTCCTCACCCGCGCCCGTGTGCTGAAAGGCGATCCGCTTGCCGTCCGGTGACCAGGCGGACAAGCTGTTGAGTCCGCCCATCTTGGTAAGCTGCTTCTTGTTGGACCCATCCGCATCGATGACAAAGATCTCGACGCCGTTCTCTCCCGGCTCGGCGAAGGTAAGCCGCTTGCCGTCCGGCGACCAGGCGGGATAAACGTAGCCATTTTGATTGTCCGTCTTGGAGAGGTCCTCGACGTTCTTGCCGTCCGCGTCCATGAGGTACAGGCGGAAGCCCTGGTTGCCGCCGCGCAGCGACGCGAAGGCGATCTTCTTGCCGTCGGGCGACCAGGCCGGATCGGCGTCATAGCCTTCGTCGTTGGTGAGGTTCTTGTCATTCTTGCCGTCGGCATCCATGACATACACCTCATAGTTGCCGTCCCGGCTCGAGGTAAAGGCGAGGCGCTTGCCGTCGGGCGACCACGCCGGGCCGCGGTTTTCACCCTTGTCGGTCGTCAATTGCTTGACGTTCTTGCCGTCGGCGTCCATCAGGTAGATGTCGCGGGTGCCGTTGCGATCGGAGACAAAGGCTATCTTGCTGCCGTCGGGCGACCAGGCCGGATCGGTGTTGCTGGCCTTGGACTCGGTGAGGTTTTTGGAAGCCGAGCCGTCGGCATTCAGCAGACAGATTTCATTGTTGCCGGTGCGATTGGACGGATAGAGCAGTTGCGGCAGATCGGCAAAACGCGCCACCGCTACGCCGCTCAGCAGCCACAGTGCCAGACAGGGTAAGACCAGTCTTCGCATGATCGGTTCTCCTCATTCGAAACGGTTGGGAAGCGGAGCTGCTTTTTCCCGAGGTCAGTCGCCACACATTGTGGTCGATTCCGCTGCTGAAAGCAATAAGCTCTTGCGGCTATTGTTAGCCGGCTGACCTAAATAGCCGCGCAGGAACTTGCAGCATTGTAACCCGCAGCGCCAGCAAGGGGGGCGCCGGCAAGGGCACTCTGGCTGGCCCCTTGCTGGCGCCGCGGGTTACAATGCTGCCTGTCCGGCACGCAGCCGCAGCGTGTGCAAAAATCGCCCCACCGTCTTTTCGGCCACGCACAAGGCGCGGGCCGCCTCTTTTTGCGAGTGGCCATTCTGGATTTGGCGGACGATCTCGCGGCCGAGAGGACGGCAACTCTTGAGGAGCCAGGCAATTTCATCCTGGCACTCCGCGCGCCGGCCGGGCGGCGCATCCGGGCTCACCAGGGTTTGCCTGTCCAGAGAGGGATCCTCCAGCGAGACCTCGCGACGGACATTGTTCTTCTGGGTTTGCAGGAAATGCACGTTCATGGTCAGGACCTGGTTGTGCGTCAGCCGGTACAGAAAGGCCAGCAGGACCTGCGGATGCTGAAAATGAAGCTCGGGAAGCTTGTGGAAGAACGCGGTCCAGACTTCCTGGACGTAGTCCTCCACATCAAACTTGGAGCGCAGCTCGCTGGCCCGGTAGCGGCGGACAAAGCGCGTGACGTGCTTGCCGTACTCTTCGACAAACTGTTGCGTCGCGTCCGCACTTCCTTCGCGAACCCGTTCCATCAATTCCCGGAACGCGCCTGGTTCTTGCTCGGCAGCGGGCATGATCCAAGCTCCTTTTCCAGGGCGACGCAACCACAAAGCCACAAGAAGGAGATTGGTAGAGGACGGGACGGAGAATGAATGAAATTGGCTATCGTCCAGTGATCCTCGAGTTCTTGCGGTCCTTCGTGGTCGAAAAGGGAATTTGTAACTCTAAAGAATAGTTCCGCGAATGAATCTGTCAAGTAGCGGTGAATTTTTTCATACCCCTATCGATGATGATGAGGAGGAGCGCTTGTTAGCCCCCGAATTGCTTCACCTGCCGGGCAAGCCGGCAGGGGTCGGGTGAGACCAAACCCTAGAAAAGCGCAACTTAAAAACTAGCGCGTCGGGTTACAGTGCGGCACGATGGCGCATGGGACATTCGGATTTCGTGTCCATTGGGTTCCGCGAATCTTGTCTTTATAAGTAGAGGCCTTCGTCCCCCTCTACGGAAAAGTCAGGTCACCCATCTTTTCGCCCCATACGGAATGCCCCCTCGCCTGAATGTTCGGTTTGCGCCAATTGCATCCGCGTAAAGGTTGCGCGGAGTTCTTCCTTTTCCCATTTCCAAGGACCGAGACCATGAACTGTACCTCGTGGACCTGTCCACCGGCCAATTCCAGCTAAAGCAGCCGCGCGCGGCTTCGCCTCGAATCAGGAGAGGCGCCGTTCTTTGAACGGCAGCTTCCGCTCTATCAACGGCTTGGGCGCAACCGCTGCCAATCCGACCTTCCGTCCTGCGCGCTTACTCGCCCTGCGCGGGGACCTCTGCGCTGCGAACTCTTTTCTTTCTCAAAAGGATGTGCATCATGATGCCCGGTTCGTGCATCCGTTTGCTGGGCCGGAAACCTGAGACGGCGCGACAGCGCCGCCCTAACCGGCCCTGGTTTGAAATCCTGGAACAACGCCTGGTTCTGTCCTCGACAATCTACTCGGTCGACGGCAGCGGCAACAACCTGAGCGATCCCAGCCGCTTCAACTGGGGCAGCGTCGGCCAGGACCTGCTGCGCGTGGCGCCGGCGGCGTATGGCGACGGCATCTCCACGCTGGCCGGCCAGAACCGCCCCAGTCCCCGGCTGATCAGCGACGTCATTGTCACCGACGCCAGCGACGGCAGTCTGCCCAATAACCGCTTCATGGCCGACTGGGTCTATGCCTGGGGCCAGTTCATCGATCATGACATTGACCTGACCACAGCCGGCACGGGACTTCAGTTCCAGCCGGCCAATATCCCCGTGCCCGCCGGCGACCCGTATTTCGATCCCAATAACACCGGCACTCAGGTCATCGACTTCAATCGCTCCGAATTCGATCCGAATACCGGCACGAGCAGTCCGCGCCAGCAGATTAACAATATTACTGCCTTCCTGGATGCCTCGATGATTTACGGCTCCGATCCCGTGGTCGCCGACGCCCTTCGCACCCACCACGGCGGGAAATTGAAGAGCAGTGCGGGACCGGACGGCGTGATCGGCACGCAGGACGACCTGCTGCCCTTCAACAACCACACTTACTTCCCCGGCATCAGTCTGGACCCGAGCGATCCGAACGCAGCGTTCACCATCGCCAACGACGCCCACCTCGTCCCCGACGATCAGCTCTTCATGGGCGGCGATGTCCGGGCCAACGAGAACATCGAATTGACCGCGGTGCATACCCTGTTCCTGCGCGAGCACAACCGCATTGCCGGTCTGATTGACGCGGCCTATCCCTTCCTCAGCGACGAAACGGTCTTCCAGGCGGCGCGCGCCATCGTCATCGCCGAGGTGCAGTCGATCACCTTCAACGAGTTCCTGCCCGCGTTGCTGGGCCCTAACGTGATCCCGCCATACCAGGGCTACAACCCCAACATCAACCCGGATATCGCCACCGAGTTCTCGACCGCCGGCTTCCGCCTCGGCCACAGCCTGCTGGCCCCCGACGTCCAGTTCCTCAACCCTAACGGCAGCACGAAGTTCCCCACGGTCAGCCTGGCGAACTCCTTTTTCAATCCGCCTGTGCTCCAGGCCAACGGCGCCGACCCGATCCTCAAATACCTGGCTACCGACAACGCCCAGGAAATCGACAACAAGATAGTCCCCGAGCTGCAGAACTTCCTGTTCGGCCCGCCCGGGGCCGGCGGCTTCGACCTGGCGTCCCTCAATATCCAGCGCGGCCGCGACCATGGCCTGGCCGATTACAACACCACACGCGTCGCCTACGGCCTGCCCGCGGTGACGACCTTCGCGCAGATCAGCTCCGATCCCACGATCCAGGCGGATCTGCAGCAACTCTACGGCAACGTGAACAACATCGATCTATGGGTAGGCGGCCTGGCTGAGGACCACGTTCCCGGCGGCAGTGTCGGCCCGCTTATCCAGCAGATCGTCGCCACGCAGTTCGAGCATATCCGCGACGGCGACCGCCTCTGGTTTGAGAACCAGTACTCCGGCTTCACTCTGTCCACGCTGGAGCACACCACGCTGGCGGATATCCTCCAGAGAAACACCGTCAACCACAACCTGCAGGAAAACGTCTTCTTCTTCAAGATGCAGATCACGGGCACGGTGTTCAACGACGCCAATTTCAATGGCGTTCGCGATCCGGGGGAGGGCGGCGTGGGCGGACGGATCATCAAGCTTCTCGATCCATCGAACACCGTCGTGGCCCAAACCGTCACCGCGGCGGACGGGTCGTACAGCTTCGATAACCTGGCCAACAGCCTGAACCCGGCGGTGGCCTATCGGGTGCGCGAGGTGTTGCCGTTTGGCGTCGTTCAGACGACCTTCAACCCGCCCAGCCTCACGTTTACCCGCGGTCAGACTTTCGCCCACATCGACTTCGGCAACTTCTTCTTTTTCGGCGGCGGCTCGGGATTCCGCAGCGCTCCGACCCCCGGCACGCTCGGTGACGTGGCCCTCGTCACCCTGACGGCCAACATGGGCAATGCCGGTGGCACAGTAGGCACTGGGCTGCCCGTCAGTTCTTGGCCGGTCACGACCGCCCCGCAGGCTACGCCCGGCGGCGCTATTCGTGTCACGGTCTCGCCGCCTTTGTCGGTGCAGGCCGGCAACCCGATTACGCTAAGCGTGCCGGCAGGCAGCGACACGTTCCTGTCGGATGTGCTCGCGCTGGTAACAGCAGATGACCTGCTTGCCCGGGCGCCAAGGACATGGCCGTCTTAGGATGATAAAGGGGTGAGAACAGAGTCGGCAGCGGGGGCATTCGGCAATGCTGAATGCCCCCGTTTCATGAGCTAGTTTTGCATGGTGCAGGAAAGATGCGGTGCTTGCTGCAATGTCTGGTAGATCACGCAGTAGCGCTTGGTCAGCTTCAGTAGTGACTCCAACTGCTCCGCAGAGGCGTCGGCGTCCAGGTGGAAATGCAGGCGAATCGCCTGGAAGCCGACCGGCGTGTCCTTGCTGACGCCGAGTGTGCCCCGGAAATCCAGATCGCCCTCGGCGGTCACGCTGCCGCCGCGCAAGGGGATTTCTAGTGCGGTGGCCACTGCACGCAGCGTGACGCCGGCACAGGCCACCAGCGCCTCGAGCAGCATATCGCCCGAGCAGAGAGCCAGCCCATCGCCTCCCGTCGCCGGGTGCAGGCCGGCTTCGGCAAGTCCCTTGCCGGTCTCCACCTTGCAGGTGATGCCTTCCGAACCTACTTTGCCCTGCACGCGCAACGTGACCAGCGCGGCAGCCGGCTCCTGTTTGTAGCGTGCCTTCAATGGAGCCTGCAGCCCCCGCAACTCATCGGCTTTCATGGTCTCTCTCTCCGGAGTTTGCGACAAACTACACAATACTAATGCGCCATGCCGCCCGCGCCCGCGGGGGGCTCCCGGTGGCCATAGAAGCTGTACAGCACCGGCATCAAATAGCGTGTCAAGAATAAGGTAGTAATCATGCCGCCTACGACCACAATGGCCAGCGGCCGTTGCGTCTGCGCGCCGATGCGGGTTGACAGAGCGGCCGGCAGCAAGCCGAAGATGGCGGTCAGGGCCGTCATCATGATGGGCCGGACGCGTTTTTCTGCCCCTTGCATGATGGCTTCGCGCAAGGGAATCTGGCGGGCGCGGAGCTGGTTGAAGTAAGACACCAGCAGCAGTCCGTCCATGATGGCCACGCCGAAGATCGAGATGAAGCCCACCGCGGCCGAGATGCTGAAGCTCGTGCCGGTCAACCACAGGGCCCAGATCCCGCCCAGCGACAGCGCCACCACGTTGCTCAGGATAACCAGCACATCGACCAGCGAATGAAAGGCCAGGTAGAGCAGTATGAAGATCAGTCCGAGCGACAGGGGGATGATATACAGGAGGCGCTCATTGGCTTCCTGCATTTCCTGGAACTCGCCGCTCCATTCCGCGCGGTAGGGCGGCGTAAACAGGTGCGTGGTTTTGTCCTGGGCGTCGGCCACGGCGCCGGCCAGGTCGCGGCCGCGCACGCTGAACTTCACGGCGATCAGGCGCTTGCCTTGCTCCCGGTAGATGGTCGATGCGCCGGAGCGCACGAATTGGCCGTTCGGGTCGGGCCGGCTCTGCTCGTTGATGCGCGTGACCAGGTCGCGCAGACGGCGGCGCGGCGCATTGCTGATATTGTTGAAGTTGGCATTGAACAGGCTTCCCGTCCAGGACGGCATGGCCAGGGCGTTGCCGATCGTGGACGCACCGGAGACAGCCCCGGTGAGCGGCGTCTGCGCGACGCCCGGCACGAAGCCGCTGGTGACCGTGTTGTTGGTCACGTCCACGGGGATATTCAGGATCGTTTCCTCGCTGCCGCGCAGCCGTTCGGGCCAGCGCAGCGTGATGTCAAACGTCTTTTCACCTTCGGTCATCTGCGTGAAGGCCTGACCGCCGATGGCGCTCTTGATGGCGGTCTCGACGTCGGCCACGCTGATCCCCCAGCGCTTGCACCTGGCGCGATCGACGCTGAACTCCAGATTGGGCTGGCCCATGATGTGGAAAATGCCCACGTCTTCGATGCCCTTGACCGTATTGAGCACGCGCTTGACGTTTTCCGCGATGCTTTCCAGCTTGGCCAGGTCGGGACCGATGATCTTGACGGAATTGTCCCCTTTGACGCCCGACAGCGCCTCCGTGACGTTGTCGCGGATATACTGCGAAAAATTCCAGTCAATGCCGGGCAGCTTCTGGCGCAGCAGCTCGTTCATGGACTTGACCAGTTCTTCCTTACGACTGCCTGGCAACCAGTCGCGCCAGCTTGCAGGCGGCTCTTGTGCCGGCCGCTCCTTCTGGGGCACGAGCGGCCCGCGCGTCCACGTCTTTTCAGGCTTGAGCGGAATCGTGAATTCGACATTGTAATAGCCGGTCGGATCGGTGCCGTCATCCGGCCGCCCGACCTGTGATTGCACCAGTTGAACTTCCGGAAACTGGCAGATGAGCTCGCGCGCTTTCCGCGCCGTGTCCGCGGCCTCATCCAGGGAAGCATTTACTTTCAAGGTAGCCCGCACGTACAGATTGCCTTCCTCCAGGACCGGCATGAATTCCCCGCCGAGCCAGGGCAGCAGACAGAGCGTCGCCCCGATCAGAAGCGTGAACACGCCCAGGGTCAGCCACGGATGGTTGAGGCAAGACTCGAGCCGGCGAAGGTAGCCATGTTTCAACCAGCGCACCAAGAAGTTGTCCGGCGACGGCCTGAGGTGCTTGAAGAACAGCAGGCACAGCGCGGGAGCCACGGTCAGGGCCAGCAGGAGAGCCCCGGCCAGGGCAAAGGCGTACGTGTCGGCCATCGGCCCGAAGATTTGCCCTTCCGGACCTTGCATCGTGAAGAGCGGGATAAAGGCACACACCATGATGGCCGTGGAGAAGAACAGTGCCTTTTCCACTTCTCCGGAGGCGCGGATGATGCGCTCCTTAAGCGGCAATTCGCTGTGCTCCCCCGCGCTGATATGACGGTAGATGTTCTCTACCATGATGACCGAGGAATCGACGATAATGCCGAAATCGACTGCCCCGATCGATAACAGATTTGCGGACTTGCCGCGCAGGAAGAGGACACCGAACGCAAACAACAACGCCAGCGGCACGTTCACCGCCACAATCAAGGCGCTGCGCACATTGCTCAGGAACATGAGCAGGATCGCGACCACCAGGGCCATGCCGATGGCCAGGTTCTCGCGGACGGTCTCGGTGGTGACATCGATCAAGCCTTCCGCATCGTAGTAGGGTTTGAGCTTCACGCCGGGCAACAGCCGCCCCGGATTGTCATTGAGCTCCTCCAGCTTCGCCTTCACCCCCCTGACCGCCGGGAGCATGGCCTCGTTCTTGCGCATAAGGACAATGCCCGCCACCACGTCGTCCTTGTCCTGCAAAACGACGTTGCCATCCTTGTCGAGCACGACCTCGCCACGCTGGTTCCGCATGGGCCGGCCCAGGCTGACCTTGCCCAGGCGGGTCTGGTACCCCAGCGCCACGCCCGGGTGATCCAACGCCAGCCCGGGTGAGGACGCGGGTCCGCCGTCGACCACGTCTTCCACGCGAACGGGGACGTTGTTCACCGTGGCCAGGACAATTTCGCGAATCTCCTGAAGGCGGCGTTGTTCCTCGCCGCGCAGGTAATCGGCGGCGGCAAAAGAATCCTTGAAGCCGAGCACCTGTTGCGCGGGATCCAGGCCGCCGCCGATGAGGCCGATGCCGCGCACGTTCATGGCGACGCGACCCTGCGTCAGAATATCGCCGCCGACATTGGCATTGCTGTTGGTAATCGCGGTTTGCAGTTGCTGCAGCGTGATGCCGTAACGCTTCAGGCGCGCTGGATCGGGGCGTATTTCGTAGCGCTTGATGGTGCCGCCAAAGCTGCTCACGTCCGCGATCCGCGGCACGCGTCGAAACTCGCGTTCGAGCGTCCAATCTTCCAGGGCCTTTAGATCGCTCAGCGAATAGATGTCCCGCCGTCCCTGGCGTGGCCCTTCCACGGTATAGCGCATGAGTTCGCCGGTCGGAGTCATGGGCGAAATCTGCGGCGTCACGCCGGCGGGCAATTGCGACGTGAACTGCAGGCGGTTGATGACCTCCTGGCGAGCGGCATAGTAGTCCACGCCGTAATCGAACTGATTGCGTAAATGGGACAGGCCGAACAGCGATTTGCTGCGCGTGTACTTCAAGCCCGGCATGCCGGCCAGGGTGACCTCCAGCGGAATGGTCACCAGCCGCTCGACTTCTTCGGCCGAGGCGCCGGGATACTGCGCGACCACTTCAATGATGGCCGGCGCCGGGTCAGGGTAGGCCTCCACGTTGACGTGGAAAAAGGCATACGTTCCGCCCGCGACCAGGCCGGCCACCAGCAGCAGGACAATGAGCGGGCTGTTCACCGCCCAGTCAATCAGTTTGCGCACCATATCCACCTCCGCGCCGGTGTCCCTTGCGCGGGACCACCGCGGATTAGCAGGCCATGGACATCGTTTTCAAGGCGGCATGGCAAGCGCGTCGCTCACCCGCCTCACGAATGGAGAGGCTTACCCACTGCTATCGCGCAATGCCCTTCCGGGCGCCGCTCATTTTTTGGCGGCGTCCGTGAGCAGGTCTTCCAGGGTTGCTTCCAAAATCAAGGCCCCGTCTTTCACGACCACTTCCCCCGGCTTGAGCGGCTGCAAGCCCTTTTTCTCTTGTTCGAGCGTCAATTCCGAGCGGATATAGACGTTTTTCTGCTCGCGGCGGCTCACGACCACCCGCCGGCGCTCGAAATACTCTTTCTTCGGATCGGCCTCGGGCAGGCGCGCCGGCTCGACTCGGATGAACACCGTGCTTTCCCGGCCGTCCTCGATCAAGGCCGTGGTCGGGATGACGACCTCGTCCGGCATGGCCGGTAGATCCACGGTGGCGGTGATGAACTGGGCGGCGTGCAACAGGTGCCGGGGATTATCGATCTCGCCGATCACGACCGCGGTGTGCTGCACCGGGTCGATGACCGGGCCGATGATGTTGATCTTGCTCTTGCGAAGCTTCAGCTCGGGGTCGGTTTCTACGTCCACGTTCCAGTAAAGTTGATCCGGCCGCAGCGCCTGCAGCGCCCGCAGGTCTTCCTCATAGACGTGGCCCAGCACGTTCAGCTTGTCGAGATCGGCGATCTTGAAGAGATCGAAGCTGGTGTCCACAATGTCGCCCAGCACGAAGTTCTTTTCGACAATCGTGCCGTCCATCGGCGCCGTCACTTCCACACGCGCCCAGTTCTTCGGCACTTTGGAGTCGTCGCGTTTGCCATCGGGCGTCAGGAGACGATCGGCTTCCGCTTTGACCTGCCTGATCTCCTCGTCTGTCACGCGCAGGCTCCGCAACGTGCGTTCGGCCCTCGAGATCGCGTTGCTATCCTTTTCCACAGCCGTCCGCGCCGCCTCTAACGTGGCCTCGCTGATCGCGTTCTTTTTGTAAAGATCCTCATAGCGCCCGAGTTGCTTCCGGTCGAGGCGCTCCGCGGCGATGGCGTCGATCAGGTCATTCTTCTTGTTGCCCAGGTCGGTATTCCAGATGACCGCGAGCACTTCGCCCTTGGTGACGCGGTCGTCGAGACGCACGGGGCGGTCCGCGGTCTTCCAGGTAGTCTCGGAAAACACCTTGGCCTTGCTTAGCTCAACCACTTCGCCGGGAAAACGCGCCCGGATGTGAGCAAGCAGGTCCGGGTTAAGGGCCAGCGAGCCCTCCAGCTTGAGTTTGCGCGGATCTGTAGCCTGTCGAACCTCGGCGGTTTGCACGCCGATGAATTTGGCCACGTCCTGGGATAACTCGAGGATGTTTTGCTTGTCACCGATCAGCTTGCCGGCCACCACCTGCGCGCCGGCGCCTCCTGAGTCGGAGCTGGACCTGGATCGGAACCAGTCGCCGATCGGCAGCGCCCCCGTACGCCACGCGGCGGCAGCGATGCCGACGACCGCGAGAACCGCTACTCCCAGCGCGCCATACTTGAAAATGGTGACACCGCGGACACCCATGGAGCGCTCCTTAACCAAGTACGACAGAGGTTGCGTCTACCCCTGCGCCTGCGACCGCCGTTTCGTCCCGGGCTTCGGCCGACGACGTCTGCGCCGCCACCGCGTCCAGGGCCCGATCAACGACGTACCGCAATTCCTGCACATTCAGCGGCTTCGTCAGCACTTGCTGGAACATCTCGGCAATGGCTGGCTCTTCCTGCAAGCGCAACGGGTATGCCGTCATCAGTATTAACGCCACATCGGGCCGCTCGGTTCGCAAGCGCCGGGCAAGCTGCACTCCGTCCCCGTCCGGCAAACACAGGTCAAGCAGAGCCAGCCGCGGCCGGCTGAGCTGCGCCACCTGCAACGCCTCATCCACGGTCGTCGCCCGGCAAACCGTCACGCCTGGACGTTCGAGCACGCGGCTCAAAACCTGGCCCAGGACGTCGTCGTCATCAACCACGAGAATCGCGGGATCCATACTGCTTGCCGCTCCGTTTGCCTCTGCCCCGACCGGGACCAAAGCAATCGAAGTGCCGCCAGCTCGCACGCCGGCAAGCGGCAAGCTGTGGACATCGCAAATCCTTTAAGCCTATTGTCTTATTGCGACGTGAGGAATTAATGAGCGTGACAGGATCGCGCCGAGGTCTGGTCGGCCAGCGGC
>DASZFN010000120.1:0-3007 GCA_035939715.1 Gemmataceae bacterium
GGGCAGCGGGCCTTCCGCATGACAAGGACTTTAGGGAATTTAGAAGGCGTTAGCGGTCGCCAGGGCCGCGGGAGTTTGCAAACGATCGGGCACTATAACGCGCCGAGCTACCGGTAAGCGTTAGCATCCCCGTCCCCGTCGTGAGTCCTACTGCGGCCGAGGCAGAGTGCGCGAGTCCAATCTTGTCGCGCTGCAGTGCTGGCTACAGGTCTCCCGGTTGCTCGCCTGAGTCAGGGCTACCCCTATTTTCGGCTACCCGAACCAACGCAGGGATGTCTGCTTCCGAGCTTAGAGCGGACTTCGATCACGCCCCTTGCCATGTCTCAAAAGTGCCACTAGGAGACATCCCGGCTAACTCAATTCCTGGTCGGCAGCACGATCAGTCCGGAATACTCGATGCGATAGCCGAAAGCCGGCTTGATGGCGTCGCCATGATTCACTTCGAAGGCCGTCACGCGTCCCCGCGCCAGACTAGGGCGAGGGGCGCCGACGGATCAGTGGGCGGGGCCGTACAGGTCGAGGCTGTTGAGCAGGTCGTTGGCGTGGGCGTCGCGTTCCCCCAGGGGCGCCAGGCCGAAACGGGTCTCGATCATCTTCAAGATCGAGGTGGTGTCGTAGAACGTGTGATCCACGAAGCCGCGCCGGGCGAACGGAGAGATGATCAAGGTCGGCACGCGTAGTCCAGGCCCCCACCGATCCACGACCGGAGGCGGCACATGATCCCAGAAGCCACCATTCTCGTCATAGGTCACAACAATCACTGTGCTGGACCACAGCGGGCTTTGTTCGATCTTGGAAATAATGTCGGCGGCGTGCTGGTCGCCGGACGCAACGTCGGCGTAGCCGGGATGCTGGTTCTCGGAGCCAATCGGCTTGTAGAACGCCACAGCCGGCAGGCTATTGCTCTCGATCGCCTTGATTAGGTCGGCCTCGTCCTTCAAGTGTTCGCGCTTGGCCTCGGTGCCGTCCGCGTATTGCTTGAAGTAGGCAAAGGGGTGGTGATTGAACTGGAATAGCGGGTCCCCTTTGCCTGCCAAGGCATCGTTCCAGCCACCGGAGTACCAGGCCCAGGAGATGCCCTTTTCCGTGAGGTGGTCCCCGATGGTCGGCATGGTCTCAGGGGGCATCAGCAGACTGGCATCCACATTGGAGGGATGGGGCGCATTTACTGTGAAGACCGTAAACACGACCCGGCCGTCCGGCGTGACCGCGCCGTCCTTGACCAGGTTGCCCTTCTCATCCAGCACCACTCGAATGGCCGGTGGCGCGTTGTCGAAGCGCGGTGTGCAAGCGCAGATCAGCCAAAAGTGGTTCAGCAATGAACCACCGAATGCTGCGTGGAAAAAGTTATCGGCCAGCGTGTAGCGCTCGGCGTAGCGGTACAGGGCCGTCTGAGTGGTGTCGTGATAACCCATGGCCAGGCCCGATCCGGAAACGGCGACAAAGCGGTCCATCTTTCCGCCATGGATCTGCTGCTGCTGCCTGTAGTAGCTGCGCACCAGGTCATCTGCATACTTTTCGTGGATCGGCACGTAACGGTCTATGAGAAACGGCGCGTTGGGAAGGTTCGCGGGAAAGCGCCTGTCGGGCTCAGGGGGCTTGGTGCGATCGCTCATTACCGGCGGAAACGTAGCGTAAACCTGCCCTTGGGAGTCCGTCTGCGTCGCCGTCTTGCTGGCGTCCTGCAGTCCATTGGCCCCGGGGAAATGGCCATACAGGTTGTCGAAGCTACGGTTCTCTAAGTAGATGATCACAATGTGCTCGATCCGCTCCGGCCCCCGGGTCTCCGGGCCTGCCGCCCACGCCCTGTCCACGGCGGCCAGCAAAGCAAGACAAAGTATCGAACCAAAGAGGCGCGATCGCTTTCGTATTTTCGATTTCATGTCGGCCCTCCCTTTTTCAAGAGATAGGAAAGTCAGACAACGAAAGCACGACGATGCAGCCTGAAAGATACCACGTCGGTCACGGTGATCTAGGGCGTTGAAATCGGTGAGGAGACGAAAGCTGCAATCAGCTCTTCTGCGCTCCGCATGTTCGTTTAGGGTCAGACTCGGAAGTGACATCCAGTCCGAGTCATGTCCGCTTTCCCCCTGGAAGCGGACGCCTCTCCGCTCCCAAGTGACGTCGGCTTCGTGCCAGGAGCGGGCATGCAAGTTGCCTAGGGCGATGGGGCCCGTGAGCAGCAGCGTCCAGGTCGCGGTTCCTACAGGAAGTCTGGTAGTATTCCGTTCGCAACCGCAGGGAGAGCGCGATAACCGTCATTCGTCCGCTTGAAGAGCGCGACGTGCCAGAGGCACAGCGCATCATCCGTATCGCCTTCGGGACGTTCCTAGGCGCACCCAATCCAGAGAAATTCTGGAGCGACCTCGACTATGCCAGAGGCCGCTTCGGCGCCGATCACGTCAAGGCGTTCGCGGCCGAGGACAAGGGACAACTCGTCGGATCGAGCTTCGCGACACGCTGGGGCAGCGTGGGCTTCTTCGGGCCGATCGCCATTCGGCCCGACACCTGGGACGGTGGCATCGGCCAACGCCTCGTCCGCGAAGCCTGCGATGCGTTCGATGCATGGGGCGTGAGCCACGCCGGCCTGTTCACCTTTCCGCACAGTGCCAAGCACGTCTGGACCTACGGCAAGTTCGGTTTCCATCCGCGCTTCCTGACACCCGTCATGGCAATTCCCGCCGCGACTGGCTCGACGCACCGCTGGCTGCGCTACGGCGAGCTGCCGGAAGGGCAGCGTCCCCAGGTCGAAGCGTCCGTCCGCGCACTGACCGAGCAGCTCTATCCCGGCCTCGATCTCGGCGCCGAGATCCGCACGGTCTTTGCGCGCAAGCTTGGCGATACGCTGCTGCTGATGGAGGGCGATAGCCGCGTTGCAGGGTTCGCCGTTTGCCATTTCGGTCCGGCGACCGAAGCGGGTGAAGGCAATCTCTTCGTGAAGTTTGGTGCGGTGATGCCGGGTCCAGGCGCCGAGCAGCGATTTGCGGCGCTCCTCGATGCGTGCATC
>DASZFN010000121.1:0-1693 GCA_035939715.1 Gemmataceae bacterium
CTGCTCCCGGCCTCGTTGATTTCAACGCCGTCTAATAGGATTTCAGTGGTCACCAGAGGAAGCCGCCGTGTCCGACGCCATCGTGAACCGCCCGAGCGCGGATCGCAATCTCCTTTTTGGCATACTCGCACTGCAGATGGACTTTGTGAGTCGCGAGGCGCTTATTGCCGCCATGAATGCCTGGGTGCTCGCCAAGGACAAAACCCTCGGGCAAATCCTGGTCGAGCAAGGGGCGCTGGCGCCGAAGCGATTGAGCTTACTCGAAGCGCTCGTAGAGGAGCATCTTGACAATCACGGCCGAGATCCGGCCCAGAGCCTTGCGGCAGTGGACCCCGCCGCGATCGCCCACGCCAAACTGGAGCAAGTCGACGATCCGGAATTGAAGGCCTCGCTGGCACGCGCGCTGGGAACTCCAAGCGGCGACAGACTGAATGAGGAAACCGCCCTTTATCAGCCTACCAGGGCTACCGGCACGCGCTTTGTCATCCTGCGGCCGCACGCCAGGGGCGGACTCGGCGAGGTGTTCGTGGCCCTCGATGAGGAATTAAAGCGCGAAGTTGCCCTGAAGGCCATCTCCGAGCGCAACTGCCACGATACCGTGAGTCGGGCGCGTTTCGTCCAGGAAGCAGAGATCACGGGGCGGCTGGAGCATCCGGGCATCGTACCGGTGTACGGCTTCGGTGAGCATGAGGACGGCCGGCCCTATTACGCCATGCGCTTCGTCAAGGGAGATAGCCTCCAGCAGGCCATCAAACGATTTCACGAGACCAAAGTAGTCGCGGATCGCCCTTATTCGCTCGCCCTGCGGAAACTGCTCGGCGCCTTCATTGCGGTTTGCCAGGCGATCCACTACGCGCATAGCCGGGGCATCCTGCACCGCGACTTGAAGCCCGACAACATCATGCTCGGCAAGTTCGGAGAAACGCTGGTCGTGGATTGGGGATTGGCCAAGCCGCTCGATCAGATGCAGAGTTCGACGGAGAAAACAGAAAATTCACTGGACGAAGCTCCGTTGCGTCCATCATCGGGCAGCGGTTCCGTCGAGACAATGGCCGGTACGGCGATCGGCACGCCCGGCTACATGAGCCCGGAGCAGGCCGCGGGGCGAAATGACCTCATGGGGCCGGCCAGTGATGTCTATGGCCTCGGCGCCACTCTGTACTGCTTACTGACCGGGAAGGCACCTTTCAGCGGCGGCGACATGGGCGACATCGGCGACGTTCTCCAGCGCGTGCAGAAAGGGGACTTTCCGTCGCCGCGCTCGGTCGATTCACGGATTGCGCCGGCCCTGGAAGCTATCTGCCTGAAGGCGATGGCACTCGCGCCGGCACAGCGTTATGCATCGGCCCTGGAACTTTCCGAGGAAATCGAGCACTGGCTGGCGGACGAGCCGGTGAAGGCGTATCCGGAGCCACGGCGGGCTCGGCTGGCGCGCTGGGGTCGCCGACACAAGGCGCTGGTGGCCTCGGCGGCGGCGCTCTTGCTTGCCGCCGTTGTCGGCCTCTCGCTGGGCATCGTCCTCCTTGGCAAGGCCAATACGGAGATCCAGGGACAGCGCGACCAGGCGGAGCAAAACCTCCAGGAAGCACAGCGGCAGCACGACCTGGCCGTCGCCAATTTGTATACCTCTCTGGTTGGCGAAGCGCGGGCGCTCCGCGTGGCGCGCGGCAGCGGCTTCCGCATCGAAGCCTGG
>DASZFN010000122.1:0-21691 GCA_035939715.1 Gemmataceae bacterium
GCACTTGTTGTGCGTGTGGTAATACTCGATCGGGTCTTCCATGGTGATGATATGGCGGTCGTAGTTCTGGTTGATCCAGTTGACCATGCTCGCCAGGCTGGTGGTCTTGCCGGAGCCGGTCGGACCGGTGACGAGCAGCAAGCCGCGCGGCCGGGTGATGAGCCGCGGAATGGCGTCGGGCATGCCGATCTGCTCGAACGTCAAGAATTGCGCCGGGATGCGGCGGAGCACCAGGCCGATGACGCCCTTTTGTTTGAAGACGGCACAACGAAAACGGGTTTCGCCGAAGGAGATGGCGAAGTCGGCGCCGCCCTTTTCCTGCAACTCCTGCTGGCAGCGGTCGGGCGTGATCGCCTTCATGAGGGCGGTGGTGTCGTCGCTGTCGAGGGTCTTGGTCTCCAGCCGGCGCATGCGTCCGTGATGGCGGATGACGGGCGGCTGGCCCACGGCAATGTGCAGATCGCTCGCCTTGAGCTGGATGATCGTGGTCAGCAGTTTGTCGATCAGCGGTGTCGTGCTCGGCACGCTATGCCTCCTTGATCCATTATTCCGGCGAACGCGGGTTGATCAATGAAATGGATGAGAATTTTGTGAAAGTAGTGAACAAAAAGGCTCTCGCAGAGCACGCAGCCAAGATCTCTCGCAGAGCACGCAGAGAAATTCAAAAGATCGTTTTGTTCTCGTTTGTTGTCCTCTGCGTTCTCTGCGTGCTCTGCGAGAGCTCTTGGTTATCCGCCGGTCGAAATCTCATGATGGCAGATGCTGAGAACTTCTTCCAATGTCGTAATCCCTTTGAGCGCTTTATTGATGCCGTCTTCCAGCAGGGTGCGCATGCCGAGCAGGCGGGATTGGCGGCGGATGGCCTGCGTGGGCTCGCGATTGAACGTCATTTCGCGGATGGCGGAGTTGAGCTTCAGGAGCTCGAAGATGCCGAGCCGGCCGCGGTAGCCGGTGTGATGGCAATAATTGCAACCCCGGCCGCGCATGAAATTGGCAGTGGACAGGCGATCCGAACCGATCATCGCCGCCTTCAATTCGGCCATCGGCGGCTTGTCCGGCTCCTTGCATTTTGGGCAAACTACGCGCACTAAACGCTGTGCCATGATGGCGATAACCGAGGAAGCGATAAGGAACGGCTGCACACCAATATCCACCAAACGTGTAATAGCGCTGGGCGCATCGTTCGTATGTAGTGTACTGAAAACTAAGTGTCCAGTCAAAGATGCCTGCACAGCGATCTCGGCCGTTTCCTGGTCGCGAATTTCGCCGACGAGGATGATGTTCGGCGCTTGCCGGAGCATGGCCCGGATGATGCGCGCGAAGTCGAGGCCGATCTGGTGCTTTACCTCTACCTGGTTCACACCTGGCAAATAGTACTCTACTGGATCCTCGGCAGTAATGATCTTTCGATCAGGCCGGTTGATCTCGTTCAAGGCGGCGTACAGGGTCGTCGTCTTGCCTGAGCCGGTCGGGCCGGTGACCAGGAAGATGCCGTTGGGGCGCTTGATGATGTTCTGGAAGCGCTGGTAATCGTCCTCGGCAAAGCCCAGCTCTCTGATGTTAACTTGTATACTACCGCGGTCCAGGATGCGCATGACGGCCGATTGCCCGTGGTTGGTCGGCAGGATGCTGACACGCAGGTCGAAGTGCTTGCCGCTGACCGTCATCTTGATGCGGCCGTCCTGGGGCCGGCGTTTCTCGGAAATGTCGATCTGGGCCATGATCTTGAGGCGCGAGAGCATGGGGGCCAGCAGGCGGCGCGGCGGGCTGTCGCGCTCGACCAGGACGCCGTCGATCCGGTAGCGGACGCGGACGCGGTCGCCGAACGGTTCGATGTGGATGTCGCTGGCGCGCAGGCTGATGGCCTCGGAGATGATCAGGTTGCAGAGCTTGACGACCGGGGCGTCGCCCTCGTCGCCGGAGAGGGCGCCGGAGGTGGCTTCCGTCTCGGTGAAGTCGATGGCGGTGTCGGTGAATTCCTGGAGCATGGAATCCACCGATTCGGTTTCGGTCTGGCCGTAGTGGCGGTTGATGGCTTCGATGATCTGCTCGCGCGGGGCGAGGACGGCCTGGATGTCCTTGTTCAGGATGAACTGCAGCTTCTGCATGGTTTCGTAGTCGCTGGGGTCGCTCATGATGATCTTGAGGGCGCCGTTCTCCTGGGCCATGGGGAGGACGACGTTTTCGCGAGCGACCGACTCGGGCACGAGCTCGATGACCGAGGCGGGGATGGTGACCTCGGTGAGGTTGACGAACTGCAAGCCGTGGAACTCGGCGACGGCGCTCATGACTTCTTCGGGGGAGGCGTAGCCGAGCTTGACGAGGGCGTCCTGGATCTTGGCGCCCGTTTGCTGCTGCAGGGTCCTGGCTTCCTGCAGCTGGTCGGGGCCGAGGATCTGCTTGCGGACGAGGATCTCGGTGAAGTCTCCACGGTTGGACTTGGCCATTACGTGCTCCCTGCGGTAGTGAATCAAATCAAGGCGTCGCTCACGTGGTCCTTGGTGCTTAGTACTTGGCCCTGAGGGCTAAGCACTAAGTACTAAGTACTAAGCACTGGGGGCTTAGAAGACGGGGCAGAAGCTGCGCCTGCTTGTCAGCTTGATTGCACTTATCAAGGTAAGGCAGGCGGACGCGCGATGCAAGAGAAAAATGCACCGCGCCGCGCGGGAATGCCCGGTTGTCGGTAGGCCGGGTAGACCCCTGCCGACTCGCCCTGCAGGTGAAGCAGTTCGACGGCTAGCATCCCCGACCCCTGCCGGCTCGCCCGGCAGGTGAAGCAGTTCGACGGCTAGCATGGACGCCATTCCTCTTTCCCCGACCCCTGCCGGCTCGTCCGGCAGGTGAAGCAGTTCTGGGGCTAAGTCGCCCCTCCCCGTACCGCTGCCATCCCATATTCCCCGAATGTTCCCGCGTAATAACCTGCCTCCCACCACAGCCGCTGACCCAAAACGAAAGCCAGGTTGTTCAAGAACGACAAGGCGATCGTTTCAGGCGATTGCTGGATGCAGCCTCGGAGCGCGAGATGGACATGGTCCGGCAAAACCGCAGCCGTGGACAGCCAATAGCCCTTCCTTGCACAGATGCGCAGTGCCCCATCACGGACTTTCTCCAGAGCCGCCAGCTCGCCGATGCGGAACCGTTCGCTCGCCACCAGCACCAGGTGCAGGTTGTACCAATACCGTCCGCTGTTTGTCTCGCTCGGCAAGGACAGATCGATCTCCGGCCGAACCACCGTGAACCTCTTGAGCCCTTCCCGGAATCGAGCATCCGCCACATCGTAATGCGCGACCTGGCCGCGGATGTAGGCTTCCACTTGAGCTCGAGTAGGGTCGCCCAACGTTCGCACGCCGACTTTACGGCTAAAGGAGATGGCGTGGCGCCGCTGCCGGCAGTGGTGCTGAAGCCTTCCTTTGACGCGGCCGGCCAGAGTTACAGGATCTACTTGGGGAGTCGCACTCAGCGTCAGTTGAAGCTGTTGCGGACTCAGCGATGATTCCAGAACACGCAGGCCGTCTTTTTCCCATTCCGGAGCAATGGCCGGCAACGTGGCAGCAAGCAAGTCGGTTGGAAATGGTTCGTCCGATGTCCAGCCTGTCCAGCCGTAACGGAGCTGATAGGCGGCACGCAGGTGCGCTGCGCAATAGAGAGGCTCGGGAGGCATGGTGCGAGTGCCGTTTTTTTTTCGGGTGATAGAGAGAGGATAGGCATGCGAGCGGCGTGTGGCTAGCCTGGCGAACTGCTTCACCTGCCGGGCGAGCCGGCAGGGGTCGGGGTGGAACAGGGTCGGGACGTTCTAGCTGGCGAACTGCTTCACCTGCCGGACGAGCCGGCAGGGGTCCGCAGGGGTCCGTGGCTACTGGTGCAAGAAGCGCAACTTCAAAAAGCGTCAGCGAGGGGCGTGCCGCTTCGACGGTGCTCCTCGCTGGCGCTTCGGGTTAGTATGCAAAAAAAAAGCCCCCGCCGGTTTTGGCAGGGGCCTGTGCAAAAGTCATAGCCGGCAACAACGAATCAACCGTCCCAATCGGTGCCGAGGATGTCGGCGGGCACCATATCAGGGACAGGCAAGGGTCGCATTGGAAATGGCGTAAGCGCTGATTTCCATGTGTTGTTGTAAAAGCCAGTCGCAGTCTGTGTTGCCTGAAGCGAAATACTCCTCGTGCTGCCATCACCCATGCCAACATTGATGATGTTCCCGGTGTGCGGAGTAGCGGCTTCGAAGCCTGGAGCTAGAGGGGTCGTAAAGGTTTGGTACATTGCTGGATAGAATGGAGCATACGTCCCCCACTGGTTCGTTGGAGTCGGCAAGGGGCAGTAGCCGACGGTCGAACCCCAGCTAGATGTGCTTGTCGGCGTCGGGAACGAGGGCAGGTACGCCCATAGATTCGCTTGGGCAAGCCTTTCCGTGAACAGGATGGTCTTCGATGTACCGTCCGGCATCGATTCCGGATAGCGGTTTCGACCGTCAAAAGCGGGGTAGGGATACGTCGCTGTAGCGCTGTTGCCCCAGTTACGCAGGGCACCGAACACCGTGAAGTTTGCTCCGTAGCTGGAAACGCCCCATTGCAAACCGGGAGAATTATCCACGGGAGCAGAGAATCCGCCTCCGACGGTGTTGTCGGACGGGCAGATATAGATTGGAATGCGGCCTTGGCCAGCACCATTTCCCGCGACAATCGTTCCGTTAATATTCGAAGCTACTTTCCCGGTTTGCGAATCAAAAACCGGATCGCCGAACTGGTACAGCGAGCTTTCTTCAAGATTGTTTAAAAGGTGAAGAAAGATTGAACCGTTATGGCCGCCATAGGGAGTCGCGTGGTAATAGGTCGCTGTTCCAGAATTCGGGTTGGGATCGTTGTAGTTGAACAACGGCGGCAACGACTTGTACGTGTCCGTCGACTGGATCGTCGCCAGGCCCATCTGGTGCAGGTTGTTGAGGCACTTGGTGCGGTTGGCGGCCTCGCGGACTTTTTGCACGGCGGGCAGGAGCAGGCCGACCAGCACGGCGATGATGGCGATGACGACGAGCAACTCGATCAGCGTGAAGCCGGCACGCCGATTCCGTTTGATGATCCGATGCATAGGGTCCTCTTTCAGTAATTGAACCAGCTGTGAGCCCACGGCGGCGCTCGCCGCTTTATTTTGGTCGGGGAAGTTTGTGTTCGCGATCGGCACGTTTGACCCGAGTTCCCATCGCTGCCTTTGAGTCCGGGGATGAATCGCAGCTAGGCGACGCAAGTTCAGGTCACTTCTTGGTGTTTTGCTGTTCCGTTTGCCTCGCTAGTAAAGCGTAAGCAGAGTCCGCAAAGCTGTCAACTAAAAAACGATCTAAAATGAGGAATCTTTGTTACGGCAAGAAAAAACGTAGCCAGTCACCAGTAGAACGGAATTCATTCCGTTCGGCACGGGCTGCTGCCGGCCGCTCACGGTGCTGAACGGAATGAATTCCGTTCTACTGCTGAATGCTAACCTGGCAGAGCCTGGCCTTGGGAAGCGCAAGAAAGAGATGGACGGGCGTTCTGTTTGTGGGAAGCAATCTTCCCAGTCGCGGCGGAACGCGCGACTCCGTATAATTGAGCGTAAGAGACTCTTGCTCGCCCGATTGAGAGATAGCCATGCTGAATTCCTTGCGAACCATGCGGCGATCGGCGCTGGCGCTTGCCCTGGTTCCGGCTATAGCTTTCTGGCAAACCGCATCTGCCACCGCCCAGCCGACGCTGCCTGTGCCGCAAAGAATCCCTGCCGGGCAAGCGCCGGGGCCGGTGCCGGACATGCCGCAAACGCAGGACGGCATCGAGGTGCAGCAGCGCGGGCCGGTGCATGAAGGCTTTGCTTTGCCTTATGACAAGAACGTGGCGCCGGCGCCCGTGGTGCCGAAGAAGCCGCCGGCGCCGATTCCCGAGGAGCCGCCGGAGCAGAAGCCTGCGGCGGGGAACGGGCAGAATGTGGAGTGGATTCCCGGCTACTGGGGCTGGGATGCGGAGCGCAACGATTTCCTGTGGATCAGCGGCTTCTGGCGCGTGCCGCCTCCGGGGCGGAAGTGGGTGCCGGGACACTGGGCGCAGGTGAACGGCGGCTGGCAGTGGGTGGCGGGGCTGTGGGGCGAGGCGAATCGGCCGCTGCAATATTTGCCGCAGCCGCCGGCTTCCGTCGAGAACGGGCCATCGGTGCCCGCGCCGGACGACAACAGCGTCTACATTCCCGGCGCCTGGCAATACATGAACGACAATTACATGTGGCGGCCGGGCTACTGGTATCCGGCTTACTCGGATTGGGTGTGGACGCCGTCCTATTATAGCTGGACGCCCAACGGCTGCGTCTATGTGAACGGCTACTGGGATTATCCGCTGGTCAATCGCGGCACGCTGTTTGCGCCCGTGTATTTCAATCAGCCGCTGTGGCAGACGGCGGGCTGGGCGTATCGGCCGTGGTTTGCCGTCGATATCGGCAACTGGTGGGGCTCGCTTTTCATCGGGCCCTACCGCAATAGCTATTTCTTCGGCAATTACTATTCACCCTTTTACGCGCGGGCGGGCTTCTGGCCGTGGTATTCGTGGGGCCGGAACTATTACGATCCGCTCTTCAATCACGCGCGCTGGGCGAACCGCGGCAACCCCAACTGGTACGCGGGCCTGCGCAACACCTACTGGACGCAGCGCAGCGGCAACTTCGCGCGCGCGGGCAGCCTGGCCGGCGTCAACGGCATCCGCGCGGCGGGCAATGCGCCGGGACTGGTGCGGCCGCTCAATCAGCTCAATCGCACAGCGGCCTTGAACCGCGTCTCTCCCGCGCAGCTGCGGCAGGTCCAGGCGAACACGCAACAGTTCCGCGACCTGAGCCAGCAGCGCAACCGCACCGAGCTGCCCAGCCAGCGGCTTGGCGGGCCGAACGCCAGCCCGCGCAGCGGCGGAGCGAACGTCGCGCGACAGTCCGGCTACTCGGGGCCGACCATCAACAACGGCGGCCGTATGCAAAGCAATGCGGCGCCCTTCCGCGAGCAGGCAAACTTCCGTTCGAGCGCGCCGCACAGCTTCCAATCCCCCGCCATCCATAATTCGGCGCCCGCTTACCGCGGCTCCTCGCACGCCATGCCGTCGCGCTCGGCCCCGTCCTTCCATAGTGGCGCGACCTTTCACGGCGGCGGCGGTGGTGGACATGGTGGCGGTGGGCATAAGCATTAATTTCTGGCAGCATGGGTCATTGGTCATTGGTCATTCGTCATTCGCCCTGCGAATGACGAATGACCAATGACCAATGACCTATAATGACTTCGTCTTGCACGTCCATGCGTCAGGCACTACACTTCAGGTTTGCCGGTTGCAGCCGCCACGGGACAATTGCCGTAAAGGTATAAGGAATAATGAATTACGATCCCGCCAATCCACTCATTGTTCAAGGGGATCGCTCGATTTTGGTGGAAGTGGACAATCCGCGGTACGCGGAGGCGCGCGACGCCCTGGCGCCGTTCGCGGAGCTGGAGAAGAGCCCCGAGCACATTCATACCTATCGGCTGACGCCGTTGTCGCTTTGGAATGCCGCGGCGGGGGGACTGAAGGCGGAGGCCATGGTCGATGTCCTGCGCCGCTTCAGCAAGTTCCCACTGCCCACGAACCTTCAGGCGGATATTACGGAGCTGGTAAGTCGCTATGGGCGGATACGCCTGGAGCGCGCCGGCGACAAGCTGTGCCTGGTGTGCAAGGACCGGCCGCTGCTCGAGGAGCTGGTGCGCCAGCCGCGCGTGCGCGAATATCTGGGCGAACGCCAGGGCAAGGACAGTTTCCTGGTGGAGCCGGCCTTCCGCGGCGTGCTCAAGCAAGCGCTCATCGCGGTCGGCTACCCGGCGGAAGACCTGGCCGGCTACACCGAAGGCGCGGCACTGCCGACCCGGCTGCGCAGCGTGGCCCGCTCCGGACTGCCCTTCCAGGTGCGCGATTACCAGCGCGACGCCGCCGACGTCTTCTATGCCGGCGGCGACGTGCGCGGCGGCAGCGGCGTCATCGTGCTGCCCTGCGGCGCGGGCAAGACCATCGTCGGCATCGCCGCCATGGCGGCCATGCAGCGCTCCACGCTCGTGCTCACCACCAGCATCACGGCTGTCAAGCAGTGGCATCGCGAGATCCTCGACAAGACCGATCTCGAAGAAGAGCAGATCGCCGAGTACACCGGCGAGAGCAAGGAGCTGGCCCCCGTGACGCTGGCGACGTATCAGATCCTGACGCACCGGCCCGACAAGAAGGAAGAGTTTCCGCATTTCAAGATTTTCGATCAGCGCGACTGGGGCCTGATCATCTATGACGAGGTGCACCTGCTGCCGGCGCCCGTGTTCCGGGTCACGGCGCAGATCCAGGCCCGGCGCCGCCTGGGGCTGACGGCCACGCTGGTGCGCGAGGACGGCCGCCAGGAAGACGTTTTCAGCCTGATCGGGCCGAAGAAATACGATGTGCCCTGGCGCGAGCTGGAGACGCGCGGCTGGATCGCCGAGGCCACCTGCACCGAGGTGCGGGTTGCTTTGCCGGAGCCGCTGCGCATGGAATATGCCGTCGCCGAGTGGCGTAACAAGTACCGCATCGCCAGCGAGAATCCGGCCAAGGACGACGTCGTGGCCCGGCTGCTGGAGCGCTACCAGGGGAGCCGCGTGCTCATCATCGGCCAGTACCTCAAACAGCTCCGCCGCCTGGCCAAGCGCTTTGGCATCCCCCTCATCATGGGCCAGACGGCCACCGTGGAGCGGGAGGATCTTTACAATCGCTTCCGTCACGGGGAGGTGCGCCACCTGATCCTGTCCAAGGTCGGCAACTTCGCCATCGACCTGCCGGACGCCAATGTGCTCATGCAGGTGTCGGGCACGTTCGGCTCGCGGCAAGAAGAAGCGCAGCGGCTCGGGCGTATCCTGCGTCCCAAGGGGGGCGGCGAGGTGGCCCATTTTTATACGCTCGTGACGCGCGACACCCGCGAGCTGGACTTCGCTCACCACCGCCAGCTCTTCTTGACAGAGCAGGGTTATAGCTATGACATCGTCGATCAGGGCGATGTACTTGGACCGGCGCGCTTGACAGGGTAGCGGTCGCGGCGGAAGCTTATTCGTCATTGGTCATTGGTGATTCATTGGTCATTCGCTTCGCGAATGACCAATGACCATGACGAATGACGGTCTTAGGAACATAGATGGCTGAACATTTTTTGCAAACGAAGAGTCCAGGTCAGAAGGCAAAAGGCGAGGGCACGCGCATTCCGGTGAAGTTGCATCGCCGCGTCTGCCTGGTGCTGACGGAGGATGCGGTGCTCGCCGAGGAAGTGCTGGCGCGGAAGAAGCTAGCCCAGGATCTCGCCGGCCGCTTGACGGACTGCGCTCTGCTGGTCCGCCCCGGACGCGTCGACGCGGTAGTGCAGGAACTGCAGAAGATGGGACACACCCCTCGCTTGATTACGGGTTCGTAGCTTTTCGGCGGGCAGGCGTTGCTGTCTTCCGCTCGACGGACGTGTCTGCCCACGTGGTTCAAATTGATGCCCCTTGCCGATCCCACAACCTGGTCCGACTATCTCCGGCGCACGCTCGCTTGCTATGACGAAAAGCTGCTGCGCCAGGTGGCGGGCAATCTCATCAAGCCGCGCAGCCAGTGGCCGGCGGAAGAACTTATCGAACGCAGCGTGGCGCTTCTGAGCAATGCGGCCGGCGTGGACCGCCGGCTGCAGGCCCTCGATGAACCCGCGCGCAAACTGCTGACCTGCATCGGCCATAGTTTGCAGCCGCGCTGGAAGCTCGGCAACCTCCTGGAAATCCTGGCTGCGCTGGGCTGTGCCGAGGGGCCGCAGACCGTCATCGGCCTGTTTGAAGCGGGTCTGCTCTGCCCGGATTTACTGCGCCTGTTCGACGGGGAGCCCGGCAACGGCCAGGCCAAAGCGGGGCCGCGCCGGCTGCGGACCTTCGAGCAATGGCTGGGCCAGGCCAGTGTCAGCGCCTTCGCCGTCTTCGCTCATCCGGATGTGCTGCGCCGCGCACGCGGACAGGAGCTGGGACTGCCACAACTGGAAAGCCAGGCCAGGCCGGCCGGCGGCATCCATGAGGCTGATGGGCTGGAGTGGCCGCTGCGGCTGGCCGCTCTCTGGCAGCAAACGCTGGGCGCGCCGCTGCGGCGCACGCAGCAAGGAGAATTCTTCAAGCGCGATCTCGACCGCCTGCGCAGCGATCCATTTCTGAACGCCCCGCCGGCGGAGAACCTGGCGCCGATTCCGGATGTGGGCTTGCTGGCGGTGGCGCTGGCCCATGCGGAAGGCGTGCTCGAATGCGACCAGCACGACCTGCGCGCCGCCCTGCTGCCGGCCGTCTGGGAGGAAGGCTTGCCGGCCACGCTGGCGTCTTTGTGGGCGTCGCTGCCGCTCCTGGAAAACTGGAATCCCCGCCACGGCTGGGCCAACGGTCCCGCCGCCGGCAATCCGTACCCGTCGGCGTACTTGCTCGTGCTGCTGCTGCTGGCCCAACTGAAGCCGGAGGCCTGGGCCAGGCCGGAGGATCTGGAGGCATGGCTCCTCGAACATCATCCTTACTGGAGCGGCGCCGACGTGCGGCCGGGACAACGGCAGAGTTGGCTCCCCGCCTTTGTCCTGGGCTTGGCCCACGCGCTACGCCTGGTGCTGGCAGCCAAGGACGCCCACGGGAAATGGCTGGTGCGCCTGTCCCCCTCGGGACGGTGGCTGCTCGGTCTGGCAGAAGCGCCCAGCGCCGCGCCGGCGTACGCGCAAACGCTGCTCGTCCAGCCGAATCTCGAGATCGTGGTCTATCGCCAGGGTCTGACCCCTGCTTTGATCAGCAAACTGAGCCGCTTCGCGACCTGGAAGAATCTCGGCGCCGCCTGCACGCTGCAGTTCCAGGCCGACACCGTCTACCGCGCCCTCGAATCCGGTTTGAGCTTCGACGACATTTTGCAAACGCTCGAGCAGCATGGCCGGCGCAGCCTGCCCCCGGCGGTGCTGGAATCGCTCCGCACCTGGGCAAACAAGCGCGAGCGCATTTCCGTTTACCCGGCGACGACGCTTTTCGAGTTCGGCACGGCGGACGAATTGAACGAGGCCCTGGCCCGCGGCCTGGCCGGCGTGCGCATTTCCGAGCGCCTGCTGGCTGTGGCCGGCGAAAGCGCCATCGACTTCCGCCACTTTCGTCTGACCGGCACGCGCGACTACAGTTTGCCGCCCGAGAAGTGCGTGCAGATCGATGCGGACGGCATCACGCTCGCCGTTGATCTGACGCGCTCCGATTTGCTGCTGGAGACAGAACTCCATCGCTTCGCCGAGCCCCTGGACGGCCCCACGGTTAACGGCCAGCGCCGCTACCGCCTGACTCCCGCGTCATTGGCGGTTGGCAAGGAGAGCGGCCTGGGCCAGCACGATCTCGAAGACTGGTTCTTTCAACGCAGCGGTCAAGCGCTTACGCCCGCAGCCCTGCTGCTTCTGAATGGGGCGCAGCTTGCGCCGCTGCAGCTTCGCAAGCAGCTCGTGCTGCATGTAGAGACGAAGGAAGTGGCCGATGGCCTGCTGCAGTGGCCCCACACGCGTGCCCTGATTCGCGAACGCGTTGGACCCACGGCCCTGGTAGTGGACGAGCCGGACGTGCCTATCTTGCAAGAGCGCCTGGCGGCCATCGGCACCAGAATCGACAGAGAGGAAAAGCCGTTCGGCGGCGATGTGTAGCAGCTAAACTGCTCTTCGCCGTACCCCGGCAAGACGTTACACTTCACAGCCAAGCCTGCCATTTTGCAAGACGCTGCAGTCCAGGGAAGGAAAATCATGCCGGCAACCGCTTCCACTTCGATCAATCACTGGCCCGATTCCGCTTGCGCCCGCGCCTTCTGGGGCCAGCAGGACATCCCCCCTTACCGGCGGCTGCTCGCCGATACCATCGCCTGGCTGGATCCAAAGCCCGGTGAAGAATGGCTCGATCTCGGCTGCGGCTGCGGGCAACTGACCGGGGGACTTTGGGAGAAGGCTCAGGGTTCCCTGGGCCGCGTAGTAGCCTCGGATTGCGCGGCGATCAATGAGCAGGCCATTGCCAAGCTGCGCAGCCATCTGCGGCCGAGCCCGGCAGAAGAGCAATTGTCCTTCGTCCATCTCGATTTCAGCAACGGCCTGCCGGTCTGGGATGATGCCACGTTCGACGGCGTCGTCTCCGGCCTGGCGATCCAATATGCCGAATACTATTGCCAGGATCGCGGCTGCTGGACCACGGACGCTTACGACCGCTTGCTGTGCGAAGTCCATCGCGTGCTGCGGGTGGGTGGGCGGTTCGTGTTTTCCGTCAACGTGCCAGAGCCGGGCTGGAGAAGAGTTGCGTTGCAATCGCTTCATGGGATTTTTCGCGCGCGCCATCCCGGCCGCTATTTCAAGAATTCGATGCGCATGATGCGTTACGGGAAATGGCTGACCCGCGAAGCACGCCGCGGCCGTTTCCATTACCTGCCTATTGAGACGATCGTCGAAAAACTCCGCACGGCAGGCTTTAGCAATATTTCCCATCGCTTGACATATGCCGGTCAGGCCTACTTGGTTCGCTGTTTAAAACCAATCTGAGCTTGGCACAGCCTTTGCACAAATTGGCTCCTACCCCGGCGGTTAACGCATAAGATCATCTGGGGAAGGAATACAGGCGCACACCGTCGCGCAAGTTTCCTTGCGTTTGGCGCTATTTGAGTGCCGGAAGCATCGCCCAACCAGGTCGAATACCCCGTTGAGGAAGGGAGCATAGATCATGTATTTTCGACGCTTGGCAGCCGTCCTGGGGACGCTCGGATTGGGAATGCTATTGGCGACCGCGACTGCCGGCCGCACCCAGCAACCGCCGCCTCCGCCTGACGCCCAGGGAGCGGGGCAAGACCAACAGCAAGACCAGGAAGTGCTGGCACGCGGCCCGGTTCACGAGGCCTTCGCGGAGCCGGTAGACAATAACCCCAAGCCGACGCAGGTGGTAACCAAGGAGCCGCCTCCTGCGATCGAGGAAGTTCCACCGGACCAGAAGCCCGCTGGGGAAAACGTGCAGTGGATTCCCGGCTACTGGTCTTATGATGATGACCGCAATGATTACATCTGGGTAAGCGGCGTCTGGCGTACGCCGCCGCCCGATCGCAACTGGGTGCCGGGGCATTGGAACCAGGTAAACGGCGGCTGGCAGCGGACCGCCGGTTTCTGGATGGCGATGCAAGCGGCGGCCGGCGCGGAAGCGGCCGCTAACCAGCAAGGCGGCGATAATATTCAGTACCTGCCGCAACCGCCCGAGCCGGTCAACGCGGCCGTTTCCATACCGGCGCCGAATCCCAACAGTGTCTTCGTGCCCGGAATTTGGGTATATCGCGACACGCGCTACCTGTGGCGGCCCGGTTGCTGGGTTGACTATCGGCCGGGTTGGGTCTGGATTCCGGCCCACTACGTTTGGACCCCCGTCGGCTTTGTGTTCGTCGAAGGTTACTGGGACCTGGAGCTGAGCCGGCGCGGGCTGCTCTTCGCTCCAGTTTATTTCCGACGGCCGTTATGGACGGTGGCGTCGTGGTCCTACCAGCCCAGCTACCTGGTCTATAACGACTTCCTGACCGCCGCGCTCTTCGTGCGGCCGGGGGGCTATTACTTCGGCAACTATTTCGAGCCGGAGTATCGCCGTCGCGGTTTCGTGGCCTGGATCGATTACCGCCTCGGCAATGCCGGTTATGACCCGTTGTTCAGTTACTATCGTTGGTCTCATCGCAACGATCGCGCCGCCGTGCGCGATCTGCGCGAACTGTACACCGCCCGCTTCAACGGGACCGCAGCGCGGCCGCCCGTGACGCTCGTGCAACAAAACACGCTGATCCAAAACATCACGAATAACCAGGTGACCAACGTCACCAACGTTCAGCATGTTACGGCCCTCGCTTCGCTGAGGAATGCGAACCCCGCCCTGGTGCGGCTGCAGCCCGTGTCGCGCGCCCAGCAGCTCCAGGAGCAAAAGTTTGCTCAAAGCCTGCGCCAGGCGAGTGTCACGCGCGCCCGGTCGGAGGCCAGGGTGCTGACGACGAACTCAGCCGCAACCGGTGCGAATGCCAGGCCGGTCCACGTAGATCTTAATCTGCCAAAGCGGACGCCCAACGCTGCCGTCGCAGGAATGCGGCCGCCGCCCGCGCCGACGGTTGCCCATCCGACCACCGGTCCGGGGATCGTCAACCGGCCTTCCGGCAGCAGTCGCGACGGCACCCACGAAACCTCGACGCGCCCGAACGAACCGCAAACGCGTCCGGGAACGGAGGCCAGGCCGCCCGTGCGAACCGAACCGCCGCGCCGGGATACGAGACCGCCGGATACAACCCCGCCGCGGACGGAGCCCCGGCCGGCGCCAAAGACCGAGCCCCGACCGGCCCCCAAGGCGGAGCCGCCACGGCCGCAACCGCCGCCGCGACCGCAGCCGCCGCCGCCCACGCCGCCACGCAAGGATGACAAGAAGGGCGGCTAGTCGCGCCGTTAACCCAATACCTTCCTTGACCCGGTTTCCTTGGAAACCGGGTTTTTTGCGCGCAATGCTTTGACCATGCCTGGGGACTTTTTGCCTGACAGGGCAGGATTTTCGGTGAAGCCGCCCGCGAACCGCTACCTTCCGCAACGCCTGCCCAGTCCACGTCCGCTCGCCGAAACCTCCTCGCCTTGGCGTTCAGCCGCCTAAGCAGCAATTCCGAAGACAGTAGAGATTGTGACTTTTTCGAAAGCAAGCGCACCCTGCGAAGTGGAAAGTTAGCAAAAGTATTCCGGCTTTGCCGCCTGGTAAAGCACGCCTTGGAGCACATCATGAACCGACATCTATGCCGTTGCAGCCTGCTTTTTTTGCCATGGTTGCTGACCATTGGTCTGCCGTCCTCGGCGAACTGCCAGACTGAAGCGACCGTCGAGACACAGATCGCGGTTCTGTGCGAAACTTGCAAAGACGCGCCGGCCTGCTGCCGGGACCATACCTATATTTTCCTCGTGAACGGCCTGGATCCGATCAACTATGGAAACCTGACCGGCCTGCGCGACTTTGCCAACGCCATGGGTTTTCGGCAGACCTATTACGGGCAGATCTATCACGTCTCTTATTTCAAGAAGCAGATGCGCCGCATCAAGCAAGAGGATCCGCAAGCGCACTTTGTCCTCGTCGGTTTTAGTGTCGGCGTAAACCTGGTCCATTCCATGGCGTCCAGCGTGAAAGCCGACGGCATCTGGGTGGATGCCCTGGTCTACCTGAGCGGCAACAATCCGGTTACGCCGATTCCCAAGAGCCGGCCGGAGAACGTCGGCCATGTGGTGAACCTGCTTGCCGGCGGCATGATGAAAGACTTTGGCGAATGCGCTTATGCGGAAAACGTCCGCCTTTCCAACGCCTGGCATTTTGATTCGCCCATGCATCCGCAAACCAGAGAAGCCTTGGCCCGCGAACTGGTTCAAGTCGTCTCGAGCATTCCAGTGCCCAAGGCAGAAGAGACGCGCATGCCGGTGGCGGTGGATGCTGAACCGACGCCCCGGCCAATCACGAAGCCGCTGGTCAACAGGCAAGGCGAGTGGGATTTCCTTCGTCCCGTGTCCCGACTCAAATCCGTGCCCGGAAAAGACCTCGAAGCAGCCGAGGCGCCACACCCTGTCGTGGCGCCGGATGTACGGGTCTCCAAGCAGTCCCCTTGACCGGCGGGCGACAAACAAGCTATATCCGAGACCTCGGCTCCCGCGGACGAGGTTTCCAGGATGGCGCACGTGGCCAGGGGCATTTGGCTTTCACTATCACCGGCGCGCCGCATGGCGCTGGAGATGCTGCGGCATGCACGCCGCGTCCCCTCCGCGCCCATGGCGCGAACCTTCGATGTCTCGGCGTTGGCCGCAGCTCGGCAACAGGCGGGTGCTGCCCCATCCTGGACGGCTATTTTCGTCCGCGCCTACGGCCTGGTCTGCCAGGAGTTTGCCGAACTCCGACGCGCCTTCATACCCTGGCCGACCGCCCATCTCTATGAGCATCCGCACAGCACCTGCGCTCTGGTTGTGGAAAGGTCCTGGCAGAATGAAACCATCTTGCTCGGCTCCAAGATCCGCGCGCCCGAGCACATGACGCTGACGAGCATCCAGGAATTGATCCGTTATTACAAGGAAACACCGCTGTGGCAGGTCGGTGATTACCGCCAGGTCCTGCGCTTCGGGCGCTTGCCGTGGTTCCTGCGGCGCTTCGCCTTCTGGCAGACTCTTTATCTGTCCGGCTACAAGCGGGCCAAACGCTTCGGCACGTTCATGGTTTCGAGCTACGGCAGTCTGGGCGCGGAACAGATCCACCCCATCGCCCCGTTCACCACCCTGCTCACCTTTGGGCCGATTTCTCTCTCCGGCGAAGTGGTCGTCAAGGTGATCTACGATCAGCGCGTGCTGGACGGACGCTGCGTCGCCCGCTGCTTATGCCGCCTGGAAGAAGTACTGAACATGTCAGTGCGCCAAGAACTCCGGGCCCCCTCGGGACGAAAAGTTGCATGACCATGCCAGTTGGTTCCGCAAACGCTGAGCCAGGTTTCTGGCCCGGCCGGCCGGTGGCCGTCACGGGCGCCAGCGGCTTCGTCGGACATCATGTGGCCACGCGTTTGCTGGACCTCGGCGCTGGTGTCAAGGTGTTGCTGCGGCCCACCTCCCGGCGCTTCTTGCCGAATTCAAAAATAGAGGTAGTTGAAGGCAGCCTGGAGGATAACCGCGCGCTGGCGACCCTTTGCCGCGGGAGCGACGTCGTCTTCCATCTGGCGGGCGCGGTTGATTTTCAAGGCGATCGCCAACGTTTGCGCCGGGTCAATGTGGAAGGAACGCGGCAGCTTGTCGCCGCCGCACGGGCCCAGGGCGTGCGGCGCTTGCTCTACACCAGCTCCGTCGTGGCCATCGGCGCCTCCACAGAGCCTGTCGTGCTGGATGAGACGTGTCGATGGAACCTGGGATCCTGGCGTGTCCCCTACGTCACCAGCAAACGCGAGGCGGAACAACTGGCCCTGGCGGCCTCTGGCCGGGAGCTGGAAGTCGTGGCGGTGAATCCGGGCTGTGTCATCGGCCCGGATGATTTCTCCTCCAGCGAGTTTGGTACGCTCTGCCGCCGATTCTGGCGCGGGCGGCTGCCGATCCATTTCGGCGGCGGCAACAACTTTGTCGATGTTCGCGACGTGGCCCTCGGCCATCTCCTCGCCGCGGAGCGCGGCCGAGCCGGAGAGCGCTATATCCTGGGCGGTGAAAATCGCACCTTGAGCGCGTTCCTGGCCGACCTGGCACGCGTAGCGGGCAAACCGATTCTTCGCCTGCGCCTTCCCAATGTGCTCGCGCCTGTCGTGGCCGCGCTCAATGCCTGCTACACCCGGCAAGCGCGGCCGTATCTAACGCCCGGGCAAGCGCGTTTGGTGCCGCTCTTTTTCTACTTCACCTCGCGCAAGGCCACACAGGAACTGGGCTACCGCCCGCGGCCGTTGCTGCCCTCGCTGCGAGACACCCATGCCTTCTGGATAAGAAAGCGGCCCGCTTGAAAAGAAGTAGGTCCCGGCTGCCGGACGGGACCTTGATTCGCAGGGAGTCGGCGTCAGAACAGGACAAGGAGGCGATCATGGAACCGTCCCCCGCTTTCTGGACCGGCAAGCAAGTCTGCGTCACGGGCGGCACGGGCTTTCTCGGCTATCATCTGGTGCTGCAGCTCCTGGAACTCGGCGCGCGCGTGCGTGTCCTCGCCCTGCCCCCTGACCGGAGCCATCCCCTTCTCGCTCAAGCCCAGGTCGACAAGCAGTTCGGCAATGTTCTCGACGGCCCGGCCGTGCGGCAGGTGCTCGCTGATTGCGCGGTCGTCTTTCACACCGCCGGCATCGTCACCGTTTGGGGAGCCGTCGCCAGGCAGATGCACGCCATTCACGCGGACGGTACGCGGACGGTGCTCGAGAGCGCGTCGCCCGGCGCTCTCGTGGTGCACACGTCGAGCATAGTTACGCTCGGCCCTTCGCGAATGGGAGAGCTTCGGGACGAAGAAAGCGGCGGCAAGAGCCCGGATCTGGCGTTTGATTACATGCACGCCAAGCGCGCCGCGGAAGCAGCCGCCCTGGACGCGGCCGGGCGCGGCCAGCGCGTGCTGGTGACGAACCCCGGCTACCTAGTCGGACCCGACGACCATCTCGGCTCGGTGATGGGCCGCTTTTGTGTGCGTTTCTGGAAAGGACGCATTCCCTTCGCGCCCCCCGGCGGCTTCAACCTGGTCGATGTGCGCGACGCGGCGCGCGGCCACCTGCTCGCCGCGGAGCACGGCAAGCCGGGCCAGCGTTACATTCTTGGCGGAGAGAATTACCGCCTGCGCGATTTCTTCGTCCTGCTGGCCCACGTCGCCGGCATGAAACCGCGCGGGCTGCCCGCCCTGCCGTCCTGGCTGTTCCAGGCACTAGCCGGCGCGGCGGAATGCCACGCCTGGTTGACTGCAAAAGAGCCTTTCCCTTCCGCACAGCAGGCGCGCCTCAGCCGGCATTGTTGGTTCTGCCGCTCCACTCGTGCCGGCCGCGAGCTGGGCTATGAGCATCGGACGATCGCGAGCAGCATGCGGGATACGTTTGCCTGGTACCAGGCCCGGGGCCGGTTGCACGTGCGCGGCCTGAATCGCTGGTGGATGCGGCCACGCGCCGAGCGGGGAAATGCGGCGTGACCCAACTCACCGGTATCCATAACTGCGCGCCCTAGCCTTTCAGGCTGGGTGGTGTGGGCGGAGTCGGCGACGTCGCCCTTTCCATCTTCCAATCCTTGGGCGCCGCCTGGGGACTTGCGCGCGGCGGCTCATCTTGACGGCAAGCCGCCACAGGAAGGGCAAGCGTGCAGGCCAGCAGAAGGGCTATCTTCCGCCCGCGCGCCTCGGTCATAATTAAGTCTCCCGCAACTCGAAACGCCGGCGAGGACTTCGCCGGCGTTTCAGGCCCGTGGGCAGCGCTATTCCACGCGCGGATCTAGCTGAGCGGGCCCGACTTGAAATCCTTCTCGGACTTTCCCTTGTCGGGATCGAGACCGCCCTTGATGACCTTCGGCTTGGCGGCCGCGTTATCGCCGCCACAGCCGGCCGCCGCCAGCAACAGCAGGGGCACAAGAGCCACAACCAAGAGTGCATATCGTCTCATAGCGTTTGACCTTTATTCCGGGGGAGTTTTGTAATCGGACATAACCCGACGCGCCAGCAAGGGCCCTCGCTGGCGCGTCGGGTTACAATGCCAAGATTCCACTAGGGTTGATCGGGAGTCTGCACGACGACGCCATCCTGGTAGCCGCCCAGCGCCAGGAAAGTGGGAAAATCGATCTGCGGGCTGATCTTGCGCACCGAGCCGTCGGCGAAGGCGAACTGCACGAGGTTGCCCGCGTGCAGGCTGGCGAAGAACGGCCAGCCGTGACCGCCGTCGTTGGTCTGCGGGCTGGTGTCCAGGCCGAAGCAGGTGAAATTCGGGCCGCAACCCCAGTGCGCGTTGATCCAGCCGCTGGGCACGCCGACCGAGCCGTCGTTGACGGAGAACTTCGTGTTGATCCAGCCGCCACAATACTCGCCATAGAGGAGCGTATTGCTGGTGCCGTCGGGCACGCGGCCGAGCGTGGTCTTGGAATTGTAATGGAGCAGTCCGGTGTACGGTGCATAAGGCTGGAAGTGCCTGCATTCCCCGGCGACGCCAAGGTAATTCGTGCGCCCCAGCACCAGCCGCGCGGGAGCCGGAACCCAGTCGTGGCCCAACGGCAAAGGCGGGACGCTGGCCGGGAAATTCACGCCGGCGTCCACCGGGCCGGTATAGATGATGGCAGCCAGCGCCGTGACGGTCTCCTCCGGCCCCGGAGCCGTCGGACAGCGAAACACCTTGAAGTTGCCTTCGCAACCGTACACGTAACTTGGCGTCGGACGCGGAATGATGTCCGTGCCGGTAAAGCGCGGGCAATTCGTCTGGTTGGGCACATCATAAGCCGGGCCGGCGCCATAAACATTGTAGAAGAAGATGCCGTCCCCCTGCGGATCGCCGGCGTCAAAGATGAACAGCTGGTACTGCGCTTGCTGCTCCAGGTAGGGGAGCAGGCGGACAAGGCTGCCGACAATGCGCGCATCCATACCGGGCGGCAGTTTGCTGAACGCCGCGTCGTAATTGGCGGCGGCGATGGAGATCTGTTTGAGGTTATTGGAGCATGCCATGCGGTTGGCTGCCTCGCGAACTTTTTGCACGGCCGGCAAGAGCAGGCCGATGAGCACCGCAATAATGGCGATGACCACCAACAATTCAATAAGCGTGAACCCGGGAGAGCGCCTGGCAGGTCGCATGAAATGCCTCCATTAAGGATGTTTTAACTACTCTTGTATGCCGCAACTGGTTCCTTGCCGCTGAGGAAATCTTGGATCGAGTAAAAGGGGAAACAACCCGGCCGTGGATCGGCGCGCATCCCCCGCGCCTGTTGCACTATGCCGGGGACGAGCCTGGAGGAACTCAGCCCTGAAAAGCCGTTCGCTGCGAGGGGGCCACGAGCGCTTCCTATTTCACTAGAGCGGTTTTCGGAGCAAGTGTTACACGGCTTTCTTCGCCGCCTCCACCACCGCTTTCATGGACGCCAGCCCCTTCTCGAACTCGCCGCCGAGCATTCTGTCCATGTTCATGAAAAGGCCGAATGCCTTGAACAGGAAGTTTCGGTTGCCGCTCATGCTCCACGTCACCGTGGTTTGATTCCCTTCGGGCTGGAAGGTAAACTCCGCGGTGTGGGTGGCCTTGAAGGGCCGCAGAAACTCGAGTTGGATCTGGATGACCTCGCTCGGCCGGCTCTGGAGAATCGTCATGCGTCCTTCGCCTACCTGATTGTTGCCCACCCAGGTGTAGATTGCTCCCGTTCCGGCCGGTGCGCCGGCATACGTTTGCTTCATCGCTGGATCGATCTTCGCCCACGGCGACCAGGAGTCCCAGTTGTGGAAATCGTTGACTTGTGCAAATGCATCGGCTGCCGGCGCGGACATGGTGGCCGACCGCGCGATGCGGAACGCGCCGGGCTGCAGCGCAACGATAACCACAAACACAAGCGCGATCGCTGCCAGGCCGATGAGAACGTAAATAAGGATGGGAAGCATGGTGATCATTCTCCAGATTCGGGTTAATCTATTATTTTTTTCCCTGTTCAAGCATTGTGGACTGACCGGGGCCTCGGCCGGCCTCATTTCACGAAATAGTTGGCACCGAACGCAGTCTTCAGGGCATTATGTATAGAGATAAAGCCGGACACTCGAGCAAATGCCGATGAGTAGAGGATCCTTTCAATCTGTTATCCGGCAGATCCACCATCTCGCCGGCCGCTCTGACACTGGGCAGCTTACGGACCGGCAGCTTCTCGAGCGGTTCGTCCAGGAGCGTGATGAGTCCGCCTTCGCGTTGCTTGTGCGCAGGCACGGGCCGCTCGTGCTGGGCGTCGGCGGGCGGATTTTGCACCATACGCACGATGCGGAAGATGTTTTCCAGGCTACTTTCCTGGTCCTGGCTCGCAAGGCCGGCTCCCGGGGCTGGCAGGCCTCGATCCGTAACTGGCTATACCAGGTGGCATACCGGCTGGCCATGAAAGCGAAAGCTACGGCTGCGCGACGGCACGTGCAAGAAAGAAACGCCGTGGCAACACCCAGGCAAGAAGAAACCTCCGACGCGGCCTGGCGCGAATTATGCTCCCTGCTGGATGAAGA
>DASZFN010000123.1:0-3866 GCA_035939715.1 Gemmataceae bacterium
CGGATGGTTGGCGGTGACCCGAACGTCGTCAAAGGCGAAGCCCTGGTTTGGAATCATGAACGAGTTGACGTCGTAATGCTGGAACTTGATTTGCGTGTCCGCGGACAGGGTCAAGCTATTGGCCGCGGCGAATTGACTCACGTCGACAGAAAACGTCTGGTAGCTGTTGGTGGAGGTCGCGCCGGTGAGGCTGACCAGCTTGAACCAGTGCACGCCGTCGACGCTCAGGGCCACGCCGTCGAAGTTGCCATGACCGGAGAACGTGGCGGGCATCGGGTCGTCCGGGTCGTTGAACTCTTTTTCCTTGAAGGACAGCATTACCTTGTTATCGCCGGTCGGGTTGATGTGCAGGGTCGCCTCGTTCAGCAGAGGAAAAGCGAAGCCTGCCAGCGAGCCATCCATGGTGAGATGGTAGGTGCCGCTCGCCGGGCTGTTGGTTTTGCTGACGAGGGTGCGGCCGGCGCCGCTGGTGTACGTGGTCCAGTCCGTGCCGAGGAAGCCGGTCTCGAAGCCGTCTGTGACATTGGGCAATGCCGGGGCCGCCTGGCTGGCGATGATAGCCCGATAGGCGTCGATCAGTCCGGCGCCGACCAGGTTCACATTGCCGGGCGTGCCGCCAATGTTGGGATCGGCGCTTTGCTGCAAAGCGGTGTAAATCTGGGTTGGTGTAAAGGCCGGATTTTTCGCCTTGAGGAGGGCGGCGACGCCGGCCGCGTGCGGCGCTGCCGCAGAGGTGCCGAAAAAGTTGGGGAAACCGTTGCCGTCGATATCCTGACCGAAAAAGGTCGTGTCCACGCCGTCCACGGCGGCGATGTCCGGCTTGGCGACCACCTGAGCCGTTTGCGCCGTGCCGTCCGGCTTGAACAGGATCGTGTAAGGTCCCTCCGAGGTAAACGACTCCGGGTTGCGCTGGTCAAAGAACGGAGCGGCGCCCACCGACATGGCATTGGGCGTTCCCGAATGCGGCGTTATGGTCGGGCTATGCGTGTTGAAATTGTTGATTTGCACGGGGCCGAAATCGTTCGATCCGAAATTCACCCACTTGAGGCGTGCCGGCGCCGGCCCGCCAAAATCCTGGATCACCAGGTCATATTGATGGGAGGCCCCGGTGGGATTTTGGAAACTAAATAACTCCAGCGGCGTTTGATTGGCGATGTTGTCGTCCGCCGAGCCGGCCACGATCTGGCCGGTGGAATGATCGAGCAAGTAAATATCGAGATCGGTCGTGACGCTGTGGGTTGTAAAGAAAGGCTGGGCCCATTGCAGGCCAAGAATTATTTCCTGCCCGGCGGTCAGTGTCAGGCTTTGCCGGTCAACTCCTCCGGTAACGGTTCCCTGGCTGAAGTCAAGGAACTTGCCAAGGCCTAACCCGATAACGCTATCGCTAATAAAGCCAACGTTGGTTGCCTCATAAGCCTGGTCCTGAAGGTTGCCCGCCGAAGAAAAATAGCTGACGTGATTGTTGGTCACGACGCTGTCAACGGCCTGGGCAACCGGTCCTTCCTGATAATAGGGTTCGTCAAAGTAAAAGACGTCGTCGGTAATGACCTGGGCGTTGCCCTGCGCCGGGTCCGCCAGGTTCTTGATGTTCTGGGCGAAGCCGAGTTCGCTGTCATCCGCCGTGGCAAAATCCAGAGCCGCTCCCGGCGCGATGTCGTGGACGATCTGCAGCATGGCCCGGCCTTCATCCGTTCCCGAATTGGGATCCTCTTGCAAGACCTTGACCCCTGCTGCGGGCAGATCGCCGGAGGCGACGTCCGCCGCGGCGCCACCCAGCGAGTTGTAACTGTCGCTGAGCACGCCCACGGTCACGCCCGTGCCATCCACGCCTCCCGGCGTGGTGGCGCGCACGCGGTCGGCCTCGAGCACAAAGTCGCCCTGGCTGGTGACCTTGCCCACGCTGGTTTGGGCGCGAAACATCGGTTGCACGCCGAGCAGGTTGGCGTCGTTGAGGTTTTGAATCTGAGCCACGGCGTTGATGGGTAGATAACCCTGGAGCGTGTGCAGATTCGCATCCGCGGCGGCAAGCCGGAACCCCATTCGCGCCAGTTCCGTGGCCACGGCGGTGGTATCGACGGCGGTCACCGTCACGCCGACACGGCCGGCGCTATCGAAACTGAGCAAGTTTTTCGGCACCGACTCCACCAGCGACGTCGCCGGCAGATCGTTGGCGGCGTCGTACAGATTGAGAAGCGCGTTGGAGATGGGCCCTTTCACGCCCAGGCCGCTGGCAAGGGGGGGATTGCCGCTCAGCAAGGTGCGCAGCTCTAGCTGCTCGACAAAGAGCCGCTGGCCCTTGCGGTTGTGGGTGCGTGCCTGCTTGTGGGTTCTGGAAGCAAACCAAGCCATGTTGCCACCTCAAAAGTAGAAATAAATGACGTATGCGAAAAACGCGACCACCCTGGTCTACCGTTTTGCGTTTTGCCCGTGACCTGATTGGAGGATCTCATCCCGGCTGCAGGCGCACAAAATCAGCCGGGTCATTAGCGCGCTGCGGGCCTGAAGAGAAGGAAACCTTGCGGTCGCCGACTCACAGGAACGGCAGTTGCATCGGCAAGAAAATTGTCCCCCCCCGAGTCTGAGCAAGGCCTCTTGCGTCCCGGTTGCCGGCCCACGCGAACATTCGCGCAGCCGCGCGAGCCGCGGCGGCGCCAGTCTGCCTCTGCTCTGTCTGCTTCCAAGGGGGGCACCGAGGTCCGATGGAAGTGCGCGTAAGTCTACGGAGTTGCTTATCCGTTCGCAAGTAAAACTTTCCGGTTTTTTTTGGCCAGGAGCTTGAAAGTGAGCGGCCGGCATGTTAAACCATCAGCACAACTTTGCTTCGCCGACTTGAGGTCTGGAGACTCGCATGTGCAGTCAACGTTCATTCTCGGCCGGCCGCCGGCGCCGGCTGTCGTATTTCCTTGCTACTCTTTTTGTCCTGACCTCCGCGACCTGGACGCGCGCCGATTTGATCGTGGCTGCTCAGACGGTGGCGGCCAATGCCGGCAGCAGTAACAACACGCTGGAAATAGCTCTGCAGAATACGGGAGTCGCCCCCGTCAACATTGCCGGTTTTTCCTTCGGCGTCTCGACCATGGGCACGGACATCACGTTCACCTTGGCCGATGTCAATACCGTCGTTCTGCCGTACATCTTTGCCGGCCACTCCCTGTTCGGTCCCAACATCAGCACCTCGCCCCCCGGTCATTCGCTGACCGCCTCGGACGTGGATTCAAATCCTTCCGGCACGGACGTGGGCCCCGCGAGCACCGTGGGCCTGGGACGTCTGCTCTTCGATGTCGCGCCCGGCGCGGCGGCCGGCCCGCACACGGTCGCCATCACGCCGTTCCCGACCACGTCGCTTACCGATTCCAACGGCATTAATGTGCCGATCACGACTCTGGTCGACGGCACGATTATCGTGACCGCCGGACCGCAACTCGTACCCGAGCCTGCTTCCCTGACCTCGGCGGGTGTAGCGCTGGCCGCCGGCGCGTGGCTATTCGTCCGACGCCGTCGCGGCCAGAGACTCTTGTGAATCGTGGCACCCGGCTTCGGAATCCTATTGATGGTAAGCGGATCATGGAAGGTGCCGCGAATCCCCCCCAGTCACGTTTGCCAAGTCGGCCATCGAGTTTGCCAGTTTGCCAACTGAGTTTGCCAGGGTTGGCAAACTCACTTTCATCCGCAAGCCACTAGTGCATGTCGAGTTGTGTCCAGAAAAAAATTGAGTTTGCCAGTTTGCCACGCTTTTGGGTGCCGGGGGACATGATGGCCAACATACCGAGCCAGGTCAGCATTCCCCGTTGGGAAGAATTCTCCCCCAACGGGACCTCTAATCAGCCGGCTGTCCGCCCGCCAACTCCGGGGCCGCGTAACACCGC
>DASZFN010000124.1:0-5901 GCA_035939715.1 Gemmataceae bacterium
GTAATCTGCGGCACACCCACGCCGGAGATCACCCGGCTTGTGCAGATCGACCCCGGTCCGATGCCTACCTTGACGGCGTCGGCCCCGGCTTCCACCAGGGCTTCGGCGCCCTCGGCCGTGGCCACGTTGCCGGCGATCACGTCGATGTCGTAACGCCGCTTGAGTCCCCGCACGGTATCGATGACGTTGCGGGAATGGCCGTGCGCCGAGTCCACCACAAAGACATCCACGCCGGTGCGAATGAGCGAAGCGGCGCGGTCGTAGTCATTTACCCCGACCGCCGCCCCTACCCGCAACCGCCCGCGCTTATCCTTGCTGGCGTGCGGGAAGCTGGTAAGCTTGTCGAGGTCCTTGATGGTGATGAGGCCCTTCAGTTTATAGTTTTCGTCAACCAGCAGTAATTTCTCGACTTTATTTTCCGTTAAAATCCGTTCAGCCGCTTCCAACGTCGTATTTTCCGGCGCCGTGACCAGGTTTTCCTTGGTCATGACCTCAGAGAGCTTCTGGTTGTGATCGGCCAGGAAGCGCAAATCGCGGCGTGTGAGGATGCCTTTCAGCTGGCCGTCCACGGTAATCGGCACGCCGCTGATATTGTGCTGCTCCATGATGCGGCGCGCGGTGCTGACGGTCTCATCGGGCGGCAAAGTGATCGGATCGGTGATGATGCCGTTCTCGCTGCGCTTGACCTTGTCCACCTCGCGGGTCTGCCGCTCGATGGTCATGTTCTTGTGAATGACGCCGATGCCGCCTTCCTGCGCCAGGGCGATGGCCAGGTCGCTTTCGGTAACCGTGTCCATGGGCGAGGAGATCACCGGGCAGTTGAGGCGGATGTTGCGCGTCAGCTGCGTGCGCACATCGACGTCGCGCGGCACCACGTCACTGAACGCGGGTTCCAGGAGGACATCATCGAAGGTGATGCCCTGGTAGGCTATGCGGTCTTGCATCGGGGGTGGCTCCTTGGAAGTGCTTTCTTTCTCATTATACAGAGGGCGGAAGGAGTGTCAGCGGGGAAATCGACGGCGCGAAATATGCCGGCAGCTGATTCGTACTCTTACTCCTGCTCTTAATCCTCTTCCTGCTCTTACTCTTGCTCGTTCTCTTTCTCGCTGACCGGCGCCATCGTCCTGGGCCAACCTGAATTACCTTGAAGTAGATTTACGGCCTGCGAAGATAGCTGGGAAAACCGGGCTACACCGCCAGGGTTAGGGAGAGCAGGATGAACCAGGCCGAGGCTCTCAGTTGGCTCGTATGCAGTCTGCTGCTTGCTGTGCCCGTGCTCGTGGCCGGCGAGGCGATCTTGCTGCGGGCGGCCTGTCATTTCTGCCGCGTGGCAGTGCCCCGCTTTGGCAAGGCGATGGGCATCGTGCTGGCCGCCGGCTTCGTGACTGCGCTTGCGGGCGTCGTGCCGTTGTTTTGCCTGACTCTGCTTAGCGCCCGCGGGCCTCAGGGAGAGGATGATGGGGCCCGCGCGGTGTGGATGGTGCGCATGCTGGTCTTTCCCTTCCTGATAGCTGTCTCCGCCGCCGTCTATGCCCATTTCCTCAAGGTCACCTTCGGAAAGGCTCTCCTGGTCCGGCTCGCCCAGTTGGGGATCACCACGATTCTATCGCTGCTTGTGACCGGCGTTGCGATCCTGGGTCTATGGATCAAAGACACGCGCCAGGTGCCGTCCGCCGCGGAAATAAAGAAGTCAGCCGATGAAGCCGCCGCCCGCGCCAGGACGGCGGCGGAAAAGCTGCACACGGACGCCATAAGCCGCACCCAGGACGGAGAGCAATTGGCCGGGGCCGGCAAGACCCAGGAAGCAGAGGAGGCGTTGCGCGAGGCGGCGAGCCATTGGCAGCAATTGGCCGGCGCGGGCGCGGATCCAAAATACCGGCTCGAACAGGCCCGGGTCCAGCTGAGCCTCGCCGATCTGTTGTTCCGGGCAGCCCGCGCGAAAGACGCCGAAGAGGCCTGGCAGGAAGCGGTCGTTCTCTGGAAGAACCTGGCCGATGAGCTCCCTGCCGAGGCGGAATACGCGCGCGGACTGGGCAAGAGCCAGCTCGGCCTGGGCGAAATGCTTTTGCGCGCCGGGCGTGCGCCCGAGGCGGTGCCCCCCGGCCGCGATGCCATGCGTATCTTCGAGAAGCTTACGGCCGAGTTCCCGGCAGAACTCGAATACCGGCGGCAATTAGCCCGGAGCCACCGTGTGCTGGGCGAAGCGCTGGCCGCCATCGGCCGCGAGCAGGAAGCGCAGGCCGAGCTAAACCAGGCGCTCAACCTGTCGAAGCGGCTGGCTGCCGAGTTCACCGCCGAAGCCGACCCTCGGCTCGAGCAGACCAGGAGCCTGGAGGTCCTGGGCTACCTGTTCTTGAAGACCGGCCGGAAAGCCGATGCGGAGGCTGCTTATCGCGAGGCGCTCCCTCTCGCACAAGCGCTGCTCGCCGGGTCCACCGAAAACGCAGAGTACCGTCGCGCCCTGGCCCGGATTCAGAAAGGCCTGGGCATGGTCCTCTACGCCACGGGCCGAGCCTGGGAAGCCGAGCCCGCCGACCGCGCGGCCATCGCGCTTTGGCAGCAGCTCGCGTCCGGTGCATCCTTGTGGCCGGAAGAGGAAAACGACGTGGCCGGCGCCATGGTCAACCTGGCCGCTGTGCTGCGCGACCGCAAGGAGCCGGCCGGCGCGCGCGACCTCCTCGTCCAGGCAGCGCCCCATCATCAGGCTGCCCTCAAGGCTGTTCCCGCCAATCCCCGGTATCGCTTGTATTTTCGCAGCAACCGCGCGATGCTGTGCGAGGTCCTGATCAGCCTGGCCGACCATGCCGCGGCCGCCGGCGCCGCTCAGGAGTTGCGTCGGGCGGGAGTCGATCCTGGACCGGATTCCTATGACACGGCGCGCTGCCTGGCGCGCTGCGCCGCCCTCGCCGGCAAACCGCAATGGCTCCTCGGACCTCGTAGCGACGAGCCGATGCGGACTTACGCCGTGCAAGCAGTCGAGGCGTTGCGCGAGGCAGTCCAGAAGGGCTATCGGCAGCCGGCGCGCAAAGCCCCGGAGCACGACTTCGATGGTCTCCGCGCCCTGGTCCGGAATCACCTCGAGCGCGCCGAGACCCTGCGCCGCAGCGGGACGGCGCTGTACGCCCTCATGGCCTACGGCGATGCCAACGAGATCTGGGCGCTTCTGGCCGCTGTCTTTCCGGCAGTGCCCGAGTATCGGCAGGAAATGGCAGCAATTGTCCTCCAGCATTGCGCGCTGGCGAGCGAATATAGCTGGGCCGCCGAAGGCAGCTACAAGAATGCGCTCGTGCTTTTCCAGGGACTGGCGGAGGCGTTCCCGGATCGCCCGGATTACCGCCAGGAGACGGCTCGATGCCACTACCAGTTGGCCGGCCTGTCGCGGCGCAAGGGCGAGATCCCCGAGGCGGAAGCCGCCTATCGCGCGGCCCTGACCATCCAGGCAAAGCTGGTCGCCGGCTTCCCCGCGCACGCCGATTATCGGCTGGATTTCGCCCGGAGCCACAGCGCCCTGGGATTGCTGCTCGCCCAGACGGATCGGCAGCCCGAGGGTGAGGCGGAGCTGCGCCAGGCCGAGCACATTTATCGAGAAGGTGCGGCCAGTCTCCAGGACAAGCCGCCGCAGCGCCGGGAGCTGACGAATTATCATGAGGATCTCGGCCTGCTGCTCTCGCGGACCGGCCGGGCCAGGGAAGCCGCGGTCGAGTTGCGCCAGGCGCTGTCCGTCCGGAAGCTGCTCCCGCGTGCGTCGCCCGGCAAGCCCGACCCGCGCGGCGAACTCGCCGGAACTTACGCGCGCCTCGGCGAGGCCTTGCAGCACACGCAGCCTGCCGAGGCGGAAAGTGCTTTCCGCAACGCCCTGGCCTTGTGGCAGGACCTGGCCGGCAACGCCAATGCCATGCCCGAAGACCGGCGCAGACTGGCCCGTGGCTACAGCCAGCTGGGCGCTTTCTTCATGCAGGCCGGCCGATTCGCCGAGGCGGAGGCCGCTTATCGCGACGCCCTGGCGCTCGACCAGAAGCTGCCCGACGTGTACGCGTATCGCAATGAGATGGCCGTGACGATGTGCGATCTCGCCCTCGTGTTGCGCGCCAACAAGCAACTGCAAGGCGCCCGCGCTTTGCTGGAGAAGGCGCTGCCTTATCACCAGGTCGCCGTGACAGCGCAGCCTTTCGACCGCATCTATCACGGGGACCGCCGCAAAACCCAGCGGGCCCTGGCCGAAACGCTGCTCCTTTTGGCCGACTACGCCGAGGCAGCCAAGGCCGCCGCGCATCTGGTGCACGATCCGTATGCTTCCAGCCGGGAGCACTACCAAATCGCCTGCCTCATCGGCCGTTGCATGGCCCTGGCCGGCAAGGATAGCAAGCTGCCCCAGGCCAAGCGCGCGGAGGTCGTCTCGCTGTACGGCTACGACGCACTCTGGGCCCTGCGTGACGCCATCAGGGAAGGCTATCGCGATGTCGCGCAACTGGAGAGGGATCCAGATCTTGACCCGCTTCGCGCCCGCGACGATTTCAAGAGCCTGGTCGCCGAGTTGAAGAAAAAACAATAGGTGCGTATCCAGCAAATGTAGTGGGACGCCTGCCCGGCTTTCACCCTTCCTGCGCTGCGGCACGCGCCACCCGCTTCTTTGCCACGCTCCGCACCGATTCGTCGCGGCCGCTCGGGCATAATTCCGCCATCAGTTCCATGCGCGTCGTCGCTGAGTATCACGCGGTTTTTTCTTGACTTGAATGACACTTGCTAGACAATTAGCTCACGATTCAAAGACTCGTGCCCAGCCATCAGCATTTGACTAGCAGCCTGTTGAAAGGGTTCCAGACACCTTTTTCAACACTGCGTCCATTGCCTGAGCATACGGGATCTCCGAGATTTCCTATTTCACGAAGGAATTGCACCATGTTCCGCTCCTGGCTGCGTCGCACCTGGAAGCGCATCCCCCACACCAGCCGCCCCGGCCAGAGGCGCCCGGGTGCCCGTCTGCACCTGGAGGCCCTGGAAGACCGCTGCGTGCCGGCGGGAACGGTGACCATTACCTCCTTGACGGTCCCGCAGGGAGTGGAGGGGATGCTTGACAATCCTTCTGTCACTGCCAGCTTCACGGACACCAACGCGCCGGCAGCCACGGCCCTGACCGCCACCATCGACTACGGCGACGGCACCGCGCTCTCGACCGCCAGTATCTCCAGGGTGGGCGCCACCACGGCGTACACGGTCAGCGACACGCACACCTATGCCAACGAATCCGGCGGTTTTGGCTTCAACGTGACATTGCACGTCTTCGAGAACGCTATCCCGGTCGTGAACACCGACACGGTATCGCAGCGGGCCGTCGTCGCCGACGCAGCGCTGGCCGCCGGCAGCGTGCCCGCGGGCGTAACGCACCAGGAGTTCAGGGGCGTCGGTGGCACCAACACCTCCGGAGGCGCCCTGACCGCGCTCGACTCCTTTGAAGCCGCCATCGGCGGCGTCAAGAACACAGCCCCGGCGCCGCAGAACGGCGGCTTCCGCGTCATTACCTGGGACGGTGTGGCCGTGGACGGCACCGACTTCGGCGGCAATACCACCGTCATTGTGCCCAACAAGGTCGTCGGCATCCCCATCAACCGTTTCCAGACCCAGGGCTCGCTCTTCGAGACCATCTACGCCGTCAGCGCCGACGGCTTCCAGAGCGTCAACCCCAACGTGGCCGCCGCCAGCCCGGCCCTGTTCCCCGCCTTCAGCCCCACCAGGACCTTCGCCATGTTCAACGACAACGGCATCGACTTCAGCTTCGTCCTGCCGAGCGGCGCCAACACCGGGCCCGTGGACGCGGCGTCGCGCGGGTTCGGCGCCATCTTCCTCAACGTGCGCCTGCCGAACACCACCAGCATTGAGTACTTCAACGGCAACAATAGCCTG
>DASZFN010000125.1:0-1922 GCA_035939715.1 Gemmataceae bacterium
CCGCACCAGCCCCACCACCGCCGCCCATGTCCTCGAAGATCTCGACGGCCGCATCGACGCCATTCTCGATGCCGGGCCGACCGCCCACGGAGTCGAGTCGACGGTTCTGGATCCCGGACAGAGCCCGATGCTGATCTATCGCCCCGGCGCGGTAACCGCGGAGCAGATTCGCTCGGTCGCGGGGCCGGTCGAGACCTACAAGAAGGACATCCCAGCATCCGAGTCGCCGCAGGCGCTGCCTTCGCCTGGCGTGGGGATGCGCCACTACGCGCCCCGTGCCCGCCTCGTACTTATCGAAGCCCCGCTCTCCGACCTTCCGGCGCAACTCGCCCGGACCGCCCAGCTTTATTCAAAGGAGCGCATCGGCCTGATGCTCCCGGCCGATTTGGCCGCCGCCCGGGGGCCCGAAATGGCAGTTTTTCCATGGGGACGATGGGCGGCGCCGGAGGAGATGGCGCATTCCCTCTACGCGGGCCTGCGCGCCCTGGATGGCCTGGGCTGTACGGTCATCCTCTGCCCAATGCCCCCCAGTGAGGGTGTCGGTGATGCCATCCGCGACCGCCTGCGCAAGGCTGCTCGCGGGCAATAATGGCTCTCGCCACCCGGCGGATTACGTTTAGTCACGCTTATCCGGCGCTGGCTCGGGCACGGACGGCACCAGGCGCAGTTTCCTGTTGATGCTCGGCCAATACTGGCGCATCATGTTCCCCCCGAACCTCCAGCCAAGGTCGGCCGCGTAGCGGATCAAAGCACTGGAGACGTCGCGGTTTCCTTCGGGATAGTACGTGTTTGCCAGAAACTCGCCTGCCAATGGACCCAGCAGTCCGCTATAGTTAACCACACGATTTCCTGAATCACTGCGAGTGAAGACCAACCTCACGGCTGAGTACTTCACTGTCTGGCCAAAGGACAGGTTCTTCCTCACGTAGAAGCGCGGATCTTCGCGCATTATGGACGCAATCGCAAAGGTGCCAAACAGGTTTTCGGAAGCAGCGCGGGCCATACCGGCTCCAAAGCGTTTGGCATATCCGTCAGCGCCCTGGCCATAGCCCTCAGGACTGTCGATCGCCTGGCCGAAACCGGCGCCCGCAAGCGCTACCCCGATCGTGGCCAGCGACCAGGAGTTGTTTACCGCCAGCTTGAACTTCTCCCCGGTGCCGAAGGGCTCCTTGTTGGTAGCGAGATCAGGAAAGACCAGCGACTTCCGCTCCAGCAGTTGCACGAATTGCATCCCGCCTTTCAGCGGGTTGCCTGTCTGCGGCGCGGTCTGCGGTTGCGCGCTTGGGGAAGGCGCATCCGGCACCGGGTTCTGTTGTTGAGGCGCCTGTGCGAAGCATCCTGCCTGAGCCAGGCAGCAGAAGATGACCATGATGGCGCGGCGCTGCCACCCGGCCAGATGATGGTAACCACAAACTACCCTCGTCTCACGGAGCCGACTCCTGTTTCTCCCAGGCTCGTTGTCTGGTGGAATGTTCAAATTGGATGCTCCCTCGATTGAAGGTGTGATGTCCCTAGGTCCAAGGAAGATTCCTGACCTCCAGGAGTAATTGGCGCCGCGTTCGCGCGCCCGTTACGCCGCGGAGTGTCCTGGCGCAGAGCGTCCTGGCCGACAACATATCGGACGCTTCCAGATTCGTAAAGAGTGATCGTTCTTTGAGCGTCGGGATCGCCTCCACCATGGGTTCCTCTCCTGGAGCAATCTGGCGAGTGCAGCATGAACACGCTTATAGTGGTCGTAGTGACCGCAGTTTTTGGCATGAGCACGACGGCTTTGGGTTCCGCAGATTCAGCCATGCTTGATCAGAACAGAGGCTAAAGAAATCACGCCGTGATTTCAAGGGACTTACGGTGAATTTACCCAATTCAATCACGATGAGCCGGATCGTTATGATCCCGCTCCTGCTCTGGATCCTGTCCCCGCA
>DASZFN010000126.1:0-6087 GCA_035939715.1 Gemmataceae bacterium
TGCCATTTATGCGTCTCGATCTGCTTCTTGACGTACTCGGCAGCGGCCGCTGCAAATTTGCCCTTCTGCGTGCCGGAATCCTTCCTGACCTTTTCAAGCCCTTCCTTGAAGGCGTTTTCGCCACTCTTGGCCAGGGTTTCCGCGAACTTGTCCTCGAGCGTGCGCGTCAATTCCCGATTCATCAAAGCCAAAGGCATGTACTGGTCTTCCGCGTCCGCGGCAAACGCCACGCCGGCAATAGCAAGCGCCGCAGGGGTTGTGCAGCCCGCACCAAGGAATGCCGCCGCAACAGGCGCTCGTCTCCTGGCTTCTTGCTCGACATAGGGAGCGAGCTCCTTCGCCTCGCGCGCGAACGCTCGCGCCGGCAAACCGAAGGCCGCGTTGAAGCCGTTGCCATTGGCCGCGAGCGCGACGGTGGAGGCGATGGTTTCCGGCCTTTGCAGGTCCCGATATAGATACATGTCGAGGGCAAACCCAGGCTCGCTGAGCTTGCCGATGAGCGGATCGCCCCACTTTCGATTAAACGCTTGCGGACGGGCCGTGTTCTCATACTCCTTGAGGAAGGCCGCGCCCCAGGCCATGCCCAGGGTCGGGTTGCTCACGCACGCAGCGGCCTGGGAAAGAAGCAGGTTGCGGGCCTCCGTCCGATAGGTTTGCGCATCCTTGGAAAAATCGATCCACTGGACCTTGATCTCGCGCGGCTGCTTGAAGCCTGGCGTATCCCTGTCCGGAGCGTATTCCTGGTCCTTGTACTTTTCGTAAAGGCTCTTCAGATCGTCGTCGGTCGGCTTGGCCTTCACCTGGGAGACAAACTTGCTGATCTGCACGGGCAGCATCTGCACGCTGAATTCCGTGCGATTCTGGCGGTAATACTCCCACAACAGGTACGGCGTCACGGCGGCAGGTGTCGTACCGATGCCGTCTGGGTCATAGCCGACCATGGCCGCCTGCGCCAGGCGGACGCGGAATTCCTCACCCAGGGCGTGGCGAATACTTTCGGCATCGTTAAGCGCGTCCCGGCTCAGACTGCTGAGAATGATCCGATCGTCCTGGCTGGTGAGGTAGCCGAGGGTTTCATCCCGGATGGCGTTGACGATGTCCTCGTCGGTTAAATGAATTCCGAGTTCATCAGCCTGGTGTCGCCAGATCATGAAATCCACCAGGCCGTCCACGCTCGTGGAGCCGCCGAAGTAGAGATTATCCCGGGGATAAAGCGGATCCTTGGGAACTTGCAGCAGCCAGTCGACCTGCATCCGCGCCGCCTGCAGAGCTGTCATCAGCTTCTGCACGCGTTCAGCTTCCGACGTGTTCTTGGCAGAGGCGAGGGTGAATTCCTGTTGCTGTAACTGCATATAGTACTGTTGAAACTTCTGCAGGTACTGCTGGCGGAACCAATCGCGGAGAAATTGCTGCTGGGCTCCGGCAACTTGAAACGCCTGCTGTTGCGCCATCCTCAGGCCCATGAGCTCACTCTGCTTGCGCTCCTTGGTGAAGGAGAGGGCGTCGAAAACCTTCTCGAACAGGTTATTATGGGCAAACTGAATGATGGCGGTTGCCATGTAGTCGTTGGCCGTGCGCCGCTGTAAGCGCAGCATCTGCAATTCGCGGGCGTCTAGCCTGTGCCCGTACAGTTTTCCCACGTCATTGCCACGATTGCGGGCGCCGAACCAGTTGCCGACTTCGCCAAAGAAGTCGCCCCCCTTGCCGGACACGCCGCTGGCCAGCACGAAAGTGAGCATGCAGATGATCGTTAGACCGGCGAAGACCGCCTTCTGATGTTTCCGGAAGCTATGGAAAGGATTGAAAGCCATTATGGTTCCTCAACTTGCGCCGACGAGCCGCCACTGCGAAAAAAACCGCGCACTTGACACTTGACGAATATGTGTAGTATGGGTGAGTGGCGGACGTAACCAAAATAGGGATTGTAGTGAGTTCGCGTCGAAACACAACAGCAACCCGAAGCAGGGTCTGGGGTCGGGAATCAGGAATCTTTTGTTCCGGTTCTGGACTCTAACCATTGAGCCCTGGCTCCTGACCTTTTGCTGAGAGGAACCGCAGTGGCAGCACGGAAGAAGAAGAACCTGGTCATCGTCGAATCGCCGGCCAAGGCGAAGACGATCAATAAGTATCTCGGTCCGGACTTTGAGGTAGTTGCCAGCAAAGGGCATGTGCGCGATCTGCCCAAGAGCCGTTTTGGCATCGACATCGAAGCGGGCTGGATACCGAGCTATCGCCCGCTTAAAGACCGCAGGGAGGTTCTCGCATCATTGAAGAAGCATGCTGCGAGCGCCGGGACTGTTTATCTTGCTCCTGACCCCGATCGCGAGGGCGAGGCCATTGCATGGCACCTGAAGGAGTCGCTTGGGCTCGCTGACGAACGCACGCGTCGCGTAACCTTCAACGAAATCACCAAGGGAGCGGTACAGAAGGCTTTCACGAGCGCCGGCGCTATCAACATGGACCTCGTTGCGGCCCAGGAAGCGCGCCGCTTTTTGGACCGTGTAGTTGGATACAAGCTGAGCCCCCTGCTGAGTCGCAAACTGGCTCAGCAACTGAGTGCAGGCCGAGTGCAGTCTGTGGCAGTTCGCCTGATCGTGGAGCGCGAGCGGGAAATTGAACAATTCAAACCGGAAGAATACTGGAAAATCACAGCTATTCTGCGGCCCAAGGCTTTAGCACCCAAGTCCGAGCGTCCGAAGAGCAAGGCGAAATCGTCAACGAGCGACAAGGCCGGCAAGACCGCGGCTGCGCAGGCGGCTGCGCAGACAGATCAGGAGTTGCCGCCGGACGCATTTCTGGCGGAATTGGCGGAATGGGACGGGCAGAAATTCAAATGCGACAATGAGGCCAGAGCCTCTACTATTGCCGGCGCACTCCAAAGAGCCGAGTATGTCGTTGCCAAGATCGAGCAGAAGGATCGGCAAGAAAAGCCATCACCGCCCTTTACGACGAGCACACTGCAGCAGCAGGCCAGCCTGCGGCTACGTTATCAGGCCCGGCGCACCATGATGATCGCCCAGCGCCTGTACGAAGGCGTTGACCTCGGAAGTGATGGCTCCGTCGCTCTTATTACCTATATGCGAACCGACAGCACGCGGATTTCCGAGGAGGCCCTAAGCGGATGCCGCGACCACATCCGCGAAGGATTCGGCTCCGCTTACTTGCCGGAAAAACCAAACCGGTACGCAGCTTCAAAAGACGCACAAGGAGCGCACGAGGCCATACGTCCGACAGACGTCGCTTACACGCCGGAACGCGTCGCTCCCTTTTTGCCACAGGAGCAGTTGCGTCTGTATTCGTTGATCTGGAATCGATTCGTTGCCAGCCAGATGAAGCCGGCCATATTCGCCGTGACGAGCGTGGAAGTGAAAGCCGACCAGGGTGTCTTCCGCGCGACCGGGCGCACTTTGAAATTCGATGGATTTCGCCGAGTCCTGGCGCCCGCGGGCAAGCAAGAAGACGTGCTGTTGCCGGCGATGACGGAGAAGGAAAGCCTCGATTTGCTGAAACTCGATCCTACGCAGCACTTCACGGAGCCGCCGCCTCGCTTCAATGAGGCGTCCCTGGTGAAGACGCTTGAAAAAGAGGGCATCGGCCGGCCAAGCACGTATGCGGCCATCATCAGCAAGATTCAGGATCGCGGCTACGTGGACCAGAAAGAACGCCGCTTCTTCGCGACCGAAATCGGCAAGACCGTAACGGACACGCTCGTCGAGCATTTCCCGTCTGTCATGGATGTAAAGTTCACCCGTCAGATGGAAGAAGAACTCGACCAGATCGAAACGCGAAAGTACAACCGCAACCAGGTACTCACGGAGTTTTACGAGCCATTCCAGCAAGCAATGAAGGCAGCGGAAACCAAGATGCTGGCCGACGCGGAGAAATGTCCTCTGTGTGGGGCGCCGCTGGTCGAGCGCTTTAGCCGGTTCGGCAGGTTTTTTGGTTGCTCGAAGCATCCGGAATGCAAATACATCAAGAAGAAGAACGCCGCCAAACCGGACGAGGCGGACATGCCGAAAGAGACGGATCACAAGTGCCCGACGTGCGGCAAGCCGATGGTCCAGCGCATGGGCTCGCGCGGGCCGTTTCTCGGCTGCAGCGGTTACCCGGAATGCCGGACGACCATGAACTTCGACAACGAAGGCAAACCCGTTCTCGCCAGCAGGCCGACCGAGCACGTCTGCGAGAAGTGCGGCAAGCCGATGGTGCTGCGCGAAGGCCGGCGCGGGCCGTTCCTGGGCTGCACGGGCTATCCCAAATGCCGCAACGTCAAGGATGTGGATGCGGCGGGTAACCCGGTCAAGCCGATCGAGACGGGCATCCAGTGCGAGAAGTGCGGCTCGCCGATGACGGTCAAGCGCGGCCCACGCGGTCCCTTCCTCGGCTGCAGCGCCTATCCCAAGTGCCGTAGCACCAAGCCGATTCCGGAGGAAATGAAGGAGCAGATCAAGGCGCTGCTGCCGCCGCCCGCCAAGAAGGCGGTTCCCGAAGTCGAGATCAGCGAAACCTGCCCGGAATGCGGCGCGCCGATGAAGCTACGCGGCAGCCGCCGCGGCTACTTCCTGGGCTGCAGCAAGTATCCCAAGTGCAAGGGCACGCGCGAAGTGCCGCCGGAGATTCTGGAAAAGCTGTAAGCGGTCAGGCCGGCTAGAAGTCGCCCCGCTTTTCTTCTTCATCCAACTGCTGAAGGCGTCGATCCGCGTCAAACACAGGGGGCGGCAAGGTTTGCGCCGTCCGCAGTGCCTGGTCTTCTCCGAGACCCGGCTTCGCCATGCCCGAACCGCGAAATACAGGCAAGCCCTTCCGCAAAGCGATAATCTCCCGTCGCGTTCGACCCTTGGGGCCATCGGGCCATTTGCCTTCACGCTCCTGGAAATCAAAAAAGACCGGTACCACTTCCCGGATGTATTTCCAGTAGCCTGGATTATCCGTCTGGATAACGAAAAGGCCGCCCGGAATGAGAGCGCGGTTGGCCAAAGCGAGAAACAGGGGGGTAATCAAGCGACGATTCACGTGGGCTGGGTCGTAAAACGGCTGCGGATGATAGCAGTGAATCTCGCTGACGCTGCCCGGCTCGACGTAGCGGTCCAGGAACTGTCGGCCATCGCAAACGGCAAAGCGCAGGTTGTGCAAGCCGCGCTGGTTGCCCCGCCGCGTGGCGTAACGAATCACGACCGGCAGCACATCGACCCCGATATGATCGTGATCCGGCCGCCATACGGCGCTGCCGATCAGGAAGCGGCCGTTGCCGCAGCCCAGGTCGAGCACCACCGGCGCTTGTCGGCCAAACAGGCCTTCCCAGTTCAACCTCCCTTGCAGTGGAAGCTTCTTGAGCGCGGTCTGCGACCACAGGGCGGGGTCCAGGATTTCTCCGGCAATCGGCACGCCGAATTCGCGCTCAATGTGCCGCCGCTCTTTCTTGGGCTTCAATTGCTCTTCCTAACTGGGTGCAGCGGACAGGACCAAATGTAAGCGCTATTTTTTTTCTACCGTCGCACGAATCCAGGCGTTGTCTTCGTCGCGGCAGGGGATGGGAACCGGGGCCCGATAATCGATGCGGCGTCCGAAGCGGCCGCGCTCGTAGGCGGTGGCAAAGACCGCAGCCAGGTCGATCCAGACATCGGGATCCGGCATGCGCAAGGGGACAGGCAAACTGGCCAGGAGCTGCCTCAGGCCCCAGTAGTACACCTGGCAGTTCGGCCGCTCTTCAACGCGGGAAACCAGATAGTAATAATCGGCCGGCGGTAATGGTCTTTCCAGAGGCAAGCGCCGGCCCCCGACGAGCAAATCCAATTCCACCACATGCACCTGCTGATAAAGCAATGCCCTTCTCTTGGCGAGGTACTCCGTGCGGCCGGGTTGTTCCTTGTTGGCGGGAGAAAGCAGTTCGAGACTGGTCACCAGGGCGCGATCGGGGCGATGAAGAATTTCGATATAAGATTCACGCGGCCCTTCCAGGATAGTCAGGGGAATGGTCACGGGCTCCAAAGTGGCAACACTCGACCCTGGCGTCGCTTCCGCGCCCGCACCCGGTTCGGCCCGGCTTACGGCCACGTCCGGAAAACCCAGCTTGCGCGCCTCCGGATC
>DASZFN010000127.1:0-2105 GCA_035939715.1 Gemmataceae bacterium
GTGGAGATGGTAATGTGCCGGGCGCCGATGCCCAGCCCGTCCTTGGCGCCGGCGACTTCCAGCGCTTCCAGCAGGTAGTCCAAATTGGCCAGCGGCTCCCCCATGCCCATAGCGACAATGTGCGTCAGGCGCTGCTCCTCGGGCAGCAGGTTTCGCAAGCGGATCAATTGCTCCAGAATTTCCGCTGTGGTCAGGTTCCGTGCCACGCCGTCAAGACCGCTGGCACAAAGGACGCAGCCCATGCCGCAGCCGACCTGCGTGCTGATGCAGGCGGTATGGCGACCCGCTTCCTGGATAAGGACACACTCGATGAGCTGGCCGTCCGGCATGCGCAGCAGCAGCTTGTGGGTGCCATCGCTCGCTTCGAGATGGCGGGCGATGCTCGTGCCAAGCGGCGTGAACTCAGCCGACAAGGCGGCGCGGAGATCGCGCGGCAAATCGGTCATCTGCTCAAACGATTCCGCCCGGCCGGCGATAATCCAGCGGTGCAGCTGACGGGCGCGCATCCTGGGCTGCTCGTGCCCTTCCAGCCAGGCCAGGAGTTCGTCGTTGCTGAGTTCGAGGAGCGGACGCATGAAAATCTCGCGAAAACGTCATTGTAAACGATGGGCCCTACTTGCACGCCCGCAAAAACGCCACCAAATCCGCCAACTGCTGCACGGTGAGTTGCTGATCCAGCCCCGCCGGCATGATGGAGACTCTGCTTGGTTGCATGTCGTCGATGTCCTTCCGCGCGATGCGCGCCTCTTCGTTGGCGCCGGTGGCCAGCACGATCTCGTCCGGCGTGTCCTTGCGGATCAGGCCGTTGATGATCTTGCCGGACTTCGTGGTGACAAGCATCGGTTCGTAGCTGCGCACGAAACTGGCGGACGGGAAGACAATGGATTCCAGCAGGTCGCGCTCGGAGCGGATCTTGCCGATGTGTGTCAAGTCGGGACCGATGGTGCCGCCCAGGTAACCGATGGCATGACAGGCGGAGCAGGCTGCCTTGGTGCTGTGGAAAACGGCATGGCCGCGATGGATATCCCCGCCGTACATGGCGGGGAGCAGTTGCTCCAGGCGCGCCCTTTGCTTGGAAGCATCCGCGTTGAGTGCCGCGTAAAGCTCCTCGGCTTGCTTGTGGACAGCGGGTCCGTACCTAGCCAGGCGCGTCTTCAACGCATCGACACGCAAACTCGAACGCGCCGGCGCTGCTTTCAAGGCGGCTACCAGGGCCTGGCCGACCTTGTCATCGCCCGATTGCACAAACGCCTCCAGGAGGCGGTCCATTTCCATTGGCCCGACAGTCTTGAGCGATTCGGCAAGCGCGAGAAGCTGCTCGGCACTGAGCTTGGCACGCGCGAGCACCTCCACGGCCGAACCGCGCGTGGCCACAGGCTGTTCTGAACTGAGATGGCTGCGGAGAAAAGTGAACAGCGCCGGCTCGACTTCGAGCCCTGCCGGCAGCGCCGCCAGCGCACTCAGGCGAACCGCATCCGGAAAGCGCGGATCATGAGCCGTCTTCTGCAGCGCGGCAGTCATGGCTTTGCGGTGCTGTTTGGGCACGGGCAAGACCTTGGCCGTCACGACTGCTTCCGCAATCAGCGGCTCCTCATCCCGGCTTAGCGTTTGCAGGACAGCGGCTATCCAGGAGTCCGGTGTTTCCTTGAGTCCGGCACGTGCCATCGCCTGCAGGACAATCCGGCAGATGTCCGCAGGGCTCGTTCGATCTTGCGAGCGTTCTGCGAGAAGCTCTTGCACCGGCTTTGCCCGCGCGAAGCGAGCAAGCTGCTGGGGCAATTCGCTGCGCTCTGCCTCGGTCATGCTGTGCGCATTTAGGCGCTCGCGCAGGAACACCGCCAGCGTATCGCCCCACTCCGGATGCCGGCCGGCGATCCACCAGGCGGCCTCCTTCATCCGCGCGTCCGGCGAGGTCAATTCCGCCGACACCGTCTGTACATCAAGTTTGCCGTGGTCCATCTGATCGAGAGCGATCAGCGCGGCCCGCCGCGTGGCCAAGTTAGAACTCTTGAGGCCGGCTGCCGTTCCGTCACGATCGGCGATTTCGATGAGCGCATAAGTGATCGAATGCTCCAGAGCCCGATCGTTGTGCCCTGCCGCTGCCT
>DASZFN010000128.1:0-2390 GCA_035939715.1 Gemmataceae bacterium
CCGCTGCTGCGCCACTCACCATGGCACAACTGCAAGCGGTCATCCCCGCCGCCATCGGCGCGTGGCAAGCGGCCGGCGCGGATGCAAGTGAAGTACAGGCGCTGCATGATGCGCAGTTCGAGATTGCCGACCTGCCTGCCACCTATCTCGGCTGGACCTTCGCCCCCGAGGCAGGGGCCGAGCCGCATCCCGGCCTAGTCGTCCTGGATCGTACCGCCCAGGGCTTCGGCTGGTTCATCGATGCCGGCGCGGCCGGCAAGGCGAGCTTCGCGGTCCAGGTTGCGGCCACGGAATTCCACGCCACGCCGGGCAGCACGGCAAACGGCCGCTTCGATTTGCTGACCGTGGTGGCGCATGAGCTGGGACACGTCGTCGGCTTGCCGGATATCCTGGACGAAGGCAACCACCCCGGCGACCTCATGAACCAGACGCTCAACCCCGGCGTGCGGCGGCTGACGACCGCGGAGTTCCCGGTGAGCGCAGCGGCCGACACTCGTCCCCTGGCAAGCGGCGGGTCTGGCGGCAGCGAACTCTCTCTAGCAGCCGCTCCGAGCCGCAGTCCAGCCGTCGAAACGCCTACGAATGTCCCAGGCAACGCGGCAGCCGCCGCCCTGCTCTTTGAGCCGTGGCGGCAGGCCGGCCTTCTCTCCACCAATCCAGGCGCCTGGCTGACCTCTGCCGGCGCGCCGAGCCTGCCCGTGTCGCCGCACGAAGCCCCCGCGCCGATTCCGCCCCTGGAAACCCAGGCAGGGACCATTCGCGCCGGAGGGCCGGACTTCTGGCTCGCGGGCAACTCCGAAACCCGCCGCGCCGCGGCGAACCGAACGACCTTGCTCTTCGCCTTGGCCGAGCTGCGGCCGTCCTCGGACGAGTGGGGAAACGAGCTCTGCGAGCGCCTGAACGCCAGCGGATGAGACACACACTGACGGGCCGCTACCGTTTGCGTGCCTGTGAACCGGGCAAATAATGCTTTTCATGGATCATGAACCTGCGTCCGCTTTGACTCCAATTCCTGCCAGCGCGCATAGAGGGATTCAACGGCCTTTTGCGCAGCCTGCAATGCCCGGCAACACTCCCCAAGACGCACGTGATCGCTGCTGCGCCCTGCTGCTTCCACCTCCTGCTGCTTTGCGCTTACGGCTGCTTCGCCTGCCAGGATACGCTCTTCTATTTCGTTCCATTCGCGCTGCTCCTGGTACGAAAGTCGGCGCGCCTTCTCGGGCGATCCTTTGGCCGGCTTCGCGGGCGGCGTGGCCGTCTGCGACGGAGTCCCTTTGACTTCACGCTGAGCGGCTAGCCACTGCGCGTAGTCAGCGAAGACCCGAGCGCCGCCCAGGCCGTCGAGGCCAAGGATGTCGGTACAAAGGCGGTCCAGCAAAGAGCGGTCATGGGTCACCAGTACGAGAGCGCCGGCAAAGTCAGCAAGGCCTTCTTCGAGAACCTCCAGCGATCCGATGTCCAGATCATTGGTCGGCTCGTCCAATAGCAACACGTCGGCGGCCTGGAGCATGAGCCGGGCGAGAAAAATGCGCGCCTGCTCGCCGCCGGACAGATCGCCGACGGGCAATTCCAGTTGTTCCTGGCGAAAAAGGAAACGCTTCGCCCAGGCCGTGATGTGATGTGACCGGCCGCGATAGAGCACCATCTCGGCATTTGGCGACAGAGCCTTACCCAGCGGAACATGCGGGTCCAGGCAACGGCGGTCCTGGTCGAACGTGGCCACGCTTAAGCCCTCGGCCCGCTCGATTGTGCCGCCGTCCGGCGCCAATTCCCCAGCCAGTATTCGCAGCAGCGTTGTCTTGCCGCTGCCATTGGGGCCAAGGAGCCCTAGCTTTGTTCCGGGCGCCAGGGTGAGGGACAGGCCGGCGAAGAGCAAGCGGCCGCCAACGGTTTTGCTCAAATCCTCGGCGACCAGAAGTTTGGCGCTTTTCCGACCGGTGGCGACAAAGTCAATTCCCACGGTGCTCGCGGGCGCGTTGCGCGCCTTGAGGGCCTGCAAATCGCTGATCAGTTTGCCCGCCTCCTGGATGCGGGCGCTCGACTTTCCGGTGCGCGCCCTGGCACCACGCTTGAGCCACTCGACTTCACGGCGCACCTTGCTTGCCAGGGACAACTGCTGCCGTGCCTGCCCCGCCAGAAACGCCTCCCGTTTCTCGAGGAACTGGCTGTAGCTGCCGTCCACCCGAAAGTAGCCTTCCGGATAGACCCGGTCGAGCTCGACAATCTGGTTCGTGACGTTCTCCAGGAAATAGCGATCATGGCTGACCACAACGTAGGCGAAGGGAGCATCCTGGAGCAGATCTTCCAGCCAGAGGATACTTTCCAGGTCGAGGTGATTGGTTGGCTCGTCGAGCAGCAGCAGGTCGGGCTGTTTGACAAGTTCGCGCGCA
>DASZFN010000129.1:0-7657 GCA_035939715.1 Gemmataceae bacterium
AAAACTCGAGAAATATTCGGCGGTTCCTTTGCCTTGACAGCCTTCTGGCAATTGGTTAAGGGCCGTCACGCGCTAACCACTATTTTGCACACGGTCGGCTTGAAGGGGCAAGAGCCGCGCGCAACATGCGCCGGGGGCAAATGCGCTATCCGTCGCGGTGGGGCGACGCGCTTTTTCGGAACGGGGAAAAAGAGGATGACTACCTGCAATCGCTCAAGAAGCGGGACCGCACCGCTTGCGCCTGGTCCGGGGCAGCGGGCCGTAGTGGTTACGCCTGTCTTCACCGAAGGGGATGCAGCCACCAAGGTGGGCGAGGATGCTTACTCATACTTCTATGTTTATCGAGCGTTCGCCGACCTGCTGCAACGCTGGGGAGCCACGAGCGTCATCACCCATGCCGAGAGCCGGCTGGATTATGCCATCTGGCATGCGCGGCAGGCGGGGCGGGAGCCGGTGCATCTCAGCTTCTTGCCCTTGCATTACGTCTACCTGACTTCAACGGCGGCCAATGTCGCCTATCCGTTCTGGGAATTCCCGGATATTCCCCGCGAGGACCACGCCTGCAACCCGCACAACAACTGGGCACGCATTGCTAACCAACTGGACCTGATTCTCACGGCCAGCGTTTGCACGCGCGACGCCTTTGTGAAAGCCGGCGTGACGACTCCTGTACATGTGGTGCCGGTGCCCGTGCATGGCAAGCATTTCCGTGTTCCGGCCTGGCAACCGGGGCAACGCGTGGTGCTCGACTGCCCCTGCGTTGTCTTCCCCCAGGCCGAGCCAGTACCACCCGCGCAAGTGGACGCCTGGGGGCCGCCAGGTGGTGCGGTGCCGAGTCTGCCGAAACGCGCGCTGGCCGCTTACCGGCTGCACGTGCGCCCGAGGCTGCCGGCCTTGGTGAATCGCTCGGTGTCGTTGCTGCGGAGCACCATGCGACGTCGGAGCAAGGCCGAATTGCCGCCGGTGCCGCAGTTGCCCTTCGAGGTGAGCCCGCGCGTCGAACTGTCGGGAATCGTTTACTGCTCCATTCTAAATTTCCTTTGTCCGCGCAAGAACTGGCAAGACCTGCTGACGGCTTATCTGCAGGCCCTGGCCGATTGCGCGGATGCAACGCTCGTCCTTAAGCTGGTGGTCAATCCCACGAAGGCAGAAATGGTACTGCTCCATTTGTACCACCATTACAGGGCCCTGCGCCTCAAGCACCGCTGTAAACTGGTGGTGGTGACGGAATATCTTTCGGAGGAGCAGATGATGGAGCTGGCGCGGGCCAGCACTTACTACATCAACACTTCGCGCGCGGAAGGCGCCTGTCTGCCGTTACAGGATTTCCTGGCGGCCGGCCGGCCGGCGGTGGCGCCGCGCCATTCGGCGATGGTGGATTATTTTGACGGCAGCGTCGGCTTCGAAGTCGCTTCCAACCCTGAGCCCGCGCTGTGGCGGTTGGATCCGGAACTCCAGTTTGCCACCATGGCGCACCGCCTCGACTGGCAGTCGTTGCACGATCAGATTCGGCGTAGTTACGACGTCGCAAGCAATCAGCACGGACACTATCAGCGTCTAGCGGCGCAGAGTCGCGAGCGCCTGGCACAGTTTGCGAGTGCCGAGCAGGTTTGGCCGCGCCTGGAGCGGGCCCTGGCCGTCGTGGATCCATTGGATCGTAAACGCCGCGCGGCTTAGTCTCGTGCCCAGGCTCTGCCTGGGCACGCACTGCCAGCGAGGCTCCGCCTCGCGAGGCAGAGCCTCGCGTGCAGCGGGTTTCCCAGGCAGGGCCTGGGAACCAGGGGGAGATGAGATATGGCCGATCCGATCTTCGTCGAAGTCACGAACCTCATGGGCGGACACATCACCGGCATCGGCCGCTTTGCCGCCCGCGTCGTGGAGGCTTTGGCGAAAGTCGCCTCGGTGCGGCTGGTGTGCAATAGCACCTGGGAATTGGCGGTCAGCCAACGCATGCGCACGGATTTGCTGGCCGGCCAGGAGATAGCCGTGACCAGCGCCGACTTGCCGGCGGCAGGCATGGACCTGATGAGCTGGACCCGGCGACTGCTCAAACTGCCCAAACGCGCGCACGACCCCAGATGCGCTGAGCGTTGCGCGGCGGTATATACGTGCCTGCGCCAACCGGCCCGGCATTTCCGCAAAGAAATGCTGATCATTCACGACTTCACGCCGCAAATCGTGCCGTGGGCGCACACGCCCTTGACGGTACAGACTTTCGGGACGCTGTTCGGCAAGACGGCAAAGCTCTGTGATAAGCTGGTGGCCAACTCGCATTCCACGAAAGCCGACGCCCGCTGGCTGTGCGCGGTGCCGCCGGACGATGTGGTGGTCTGTTACCCCGGCCCCAGCCTTTGCCCAAATTATCATCTCCATACGAGACCGGTTACGAAACGCAGCAACGTTCTACTCGTGGTCGCCACGCTCGAGCCGCGCAAGAACTTGCCATTCCTGTTTGACTGGTTTCAAAAAACAACGGTGTTGCCGCCGGGCATGGAACTGTGGTGGGTGGGCGCCAAGGGCTGGTGGTGCCCGAACAACTGGAGCACGCTGGTAGGTCGAAAGTGGGGAAACGCACGTAAGTTCAGGTTTCTCGGCGCGGTTTCCGATAAGAAGCTGTGCAGGTTGTATCAGCAAGCGGCGGTGTCGATCTATCCGTCCCTGTACGAGGGGTTCGGCTTTCCTGTCCTGGATTCGCTAAACCACCGCACCCCCGTGGCTTGCAGTTACAACAGCTCGCTGAAGGAGTTTGCGTGCCCGGGCGTATTCTATTTTGATCCCTGCGCTGCGGAGACCCTGGACAGGGCGTGCCTTGAGGCGCTGGCGTTTTCGCCGAGCAAAATCGAGCAGCCTGACCTGCGGCGCCGCTACTCCTGGGACAAGTTCGCGCAGACCGTGCTGGCGCTGAGCGCTTGAGACCCCCTCCCAGAGCATGGAGGTTACCAGCCTTGGAAGTCAACAGGCAGAACACTCCGGAGCAAGACCCACTCGACTTTGGCATCGTGGCGATCCATGACCCGGAAATCGATGTCGAGGACCTGACGCGGCGGATCCGGGTGAACATGGCCAGGCGGGAAAAACTCCCGCCCCTCGCCGCCGGCCTGGGGAAAATTCTTTTGATCGAGCAGCGCAAAAAGCTTCTGGAGGCGCTGGACGAAGTGCAGCGGGTCATGCACCGCTACGGGACGATCGAGGAATCGCGCACGGGCTTGAAAGGCGCGCTGGCTCGGTCGATCAAGCGCCTGGTCCGCAAACTCTGCGGCCTGTCCATTTCCCAACAACAGGCGGTTCACGAGCAGGTGCAGCGGACGTTCACACAACTGGCGCATTACCTCGATTTCCACGAACGCGTCATTTGCGCCCGTTTCGATCAGAGCGACCACTATCTACGCGATACGGCCGAGAGCGTGCGGGCCTTCACGGACGGCGCCGGCAGCGTGTTGCCGACGCGGAAGACGAGGGCGGCCTGAGAGCCAAGCAGATAAGGGCACGAAAAAGATAACGGGGCTCGGCAGCCCCGTCCCGTCTGCCGTCTTGGCGCCGCATGTGGCGCGAATCTATTCTCTATTTGCGAATCGCAAGTTCATGAAGCTGGCATTCGTCGTACCCTGGTTTGGCGCCGGCATCCCAGGCGGGGCCGAAACGGCTTGCCGCCTGACGGCGAGCAAACTCCGCGAAGCCGGCGTGCCGGTCGAAGTCTTGACCACTTGCATTCGCGAATTCCGCAGCGACTGGTCGGAAAACCACCATCGCCCAGGAACGGAAACCTGTGCCGGCGTCTCCGTGCGCCGTTTTCCCGTGGCCAGGCGCGATGAGGAAGCCTTCCAGGCGGTGAACGGCCGGCTCATGGCCGGTTTGCCTATTACCGCGGCTGAAGAAGCGCTGTTCTTTCGCGAGATGATCCGCTGCGAGGCGCTGACCGAGTACATTCACGTGCACCGGGACGAGTACAGCTTCTTGTTCCTGCCTTACCTGTTCTCGACCACCTACTGGGGCGCCCTGGCATGCCCGCAAAATGCCGTCCTGGTCCCCTGTTTGCACGATGAGAGCTACGCCTATCTGCCCGGTTTCCAGCGCGTCTTCGGCCAGGCGCGCGGCGTTATCTTTCATTCCAAAGCCGAAATGGAGCTGGCGCGGCGGCTTTACCAGATGCGCCCGGATGCCCCCGCCCTGCTTGGCGGCGGCATTGACACCCAGGTGCGCGGCAACGGCGCTAGCTTTCAGCGGAAGCATGGACTGGGCCCCTATCTGCTTTACGCGGGCCGCAAAGACCAGGGGAAGAATGTGCCGCTGCTCGTGAAGTATTTCTGCGACTACAAGCACATTTATGCGAATCAACTGAAGCTGGTCCTGATCGGGGATGGAGCGGTGACCATTCCGGCCGGTCACGAGAACGACGTGGTCGATCTGGGCTTTGTCGACGACGCAGACAAACAGGACGCCTATGCCGGCGCTCTGGCCCTTTGCCAGCCTTCGCTCAATGAGAGCTTTTCCATCGTGCTCCTCGAGGCCTGGGCTGCGGGCATTCCCGCCCTGGTGCACGAGCACTGCGGGCCGACGCGCGATCACTGCCAGGCGAGCAACGGCGGCTTGTACTTCTCGTCTTTTCTCGACTTCGTCGGCTGCCTGGAGTACCTCGTGGAGACGCCGGACAAGGCGCGGCGGATGGGGCGCAACGGCCGCGAATATGTGGCCCGGAATTATGCCTGGGACCAGGTCGTCGGCAAATATCAGCGGGCCTTGCAGATGTGGGGGTTCAAATTTTGATGCGGGTGAATCAACTTTTGCCCACGCTGTGGATCGAGGACGCCATCGGCGAAGAGGTGGTCGCTCTCAAGAAACTGCTCCGGTCCTGGGGACTGGAAGCGGAGATCTTCGCCGAGCGCTGGCACCCCGCGCTGGCCGGCCAGGCGCGCACTTACAGCGAATGCCGGGCGGATCACGAGACCGTTTCCATTTACCACTACTCGTGCGCGCACGCGGCAATGTCGCAGCTATTTCTGGACATGCCCGGCAAGAAGGTGCTGCTGTATCACAACATCACGCCGCACCAGTTCTTTGCCGGCATCAACCCCGGCTTCTACGAGCTTACGAAAAACGGCCGCGCCTCCCTGGGCATGTTTCGCGACCGCGTCGACCTGGCCCTGGGAGACTCCGCGTATAACTGCGCGGAGCTCGCCGCCCTGGGCTATCGGCAACCGCGGGTCCTGCCGATTCTGCTCGACCTGCAAAAGTTTGCCGATACCCCTCCCTGCCCCTGGACGCGCCAGCCCTTCGAGGACGGCTGGACAAACTTTCTCTTCGTCGGGCGTTTTGTGCCCAACAAGCGGCAAGAAGATGTCGTGCGCGCCTTTGCCCATTACAACCGCTACGTGGACCGCCATTCGCGGCTGTTCCTGGTCGGCAAGTGGATGGGACTGGATAACTACCTCGCCCGCCTGCGCCAGGTGATTCGCTCCCTGGAAGTCGAGGAGCAAGTCTTTCTGACCGGGGAGGTCACTTTCCCGCAATTGTTAGCCTATTACAAGATGGCGCATGTCTTTTTATGCATGAGCGAGCACGAGGGTTTTTGCGTGCCGCTGGTCGAGGCCATGCTCAACGACGTGCCCGTCCTGGCCTATGCCGCCGCCGCCGTGCCGGACACGCTGGGCAGGGCCGGCGTGCAAGTGCACGAGAAGGATTTTCCGATCATTGCCGAGTGGGCGGCTCTGCTCACCGGCGATGACGAGTTTCGTCGCCGCGTCGTGGCGGGCCAGCGCGCGCGGGCCCAGGACTTTCGCCCGGAGATCGTCGGCGGACGGCTGCGCACCTACCTGTCGGAGGTGATGGCGGCGTGACGCTGCGGGCCAACCACGGAACAGAGTTGAGGAGTACGGATCATGCCCATGGTTTCCTACGCTCAGAACGGCGAGGACGTCGTTCTGCGGCGCGTGTTTGCCGGCAGTGCGCCGGGCTTTTATGTGGATATCGGCGCTAACTATCCGTCGGAAGGCTCGATCACGCGCCATTTCTATGAGCACGGCTGGGCCGGCATCAACATCGAGCCGGTCGCAGGGGCTCATCGGGAGCTGCAGGCAGCGCGGCCGCGCGACGTCAATCTGAACGTCGGCATTTCCAGTGCCCCTGCCACGGCCCGCTTCTTCGAGGCCACCAACGCCTCCATGCTATCCACGTTTTCCGCCATAGAAGCAGACGCGCACCAGCGGCTGCGCGGCATCGTCTTTGTGGAGCGGGTTGTTGAAGTCATGACACTCGCGGAAGTATGTGCCCGCCATGTGCACGGCCCGATCGACTTCATGTCGATCGATGTGGAGAATCATGAGCGCGAGGTCATCTCGGGCGGCGATTGGCAGCGCTGGCGGCCGCGTGTGGTCGTGGTCGAAGACTTTGTTGATCAGGCCGGCCTCCCCACGCGGAACAAATGGGAGCCGCTGCTCCTGGCCGCCGACTATCATTTCGGACTCTTCGACGGCATCAACCGTTTTTACGTCCGGGGCGAAGATCAACCACTGCTGGCGCGGCTGCGCGCCCCGGCCAACGCCCAGGACGATTACATCCACCATCGCTGGTTTGAGCAGATTCAATCGCTGGTAGAACAATTAGCTGCCGCCCAGGCCCAAGCGCAGCAGGCAGCAAGTGAAGCGGCCATTCTCCGCGCCGGCCTTAGCAACGGCGCGGAGGAGATGCGCCTGGCGCACAAGTGGCAAAACCTGGCCCGGCAGCATCCGCGGCTGGCGCGGCTGGCCCGGAAAACGCTGCAGTGGTTTGATCGAGATGCGGCGGCCCTCAAGAAGGCGGGCTAGGCCGGGCTAGGCCGCGAAGGCGGCCATTGAGTTTGCCAGTTTGCGAGGTGAGTTTGCCACGGTTGGCAAACTCAGTTGTTTGCCAGTTTGCCAAGTTCGTGGCCACGTGTGGCAAACACTTCTTCAGTCGGAACTATCCACTGTCGATTACACTTCAACAGTGGGTTCCAGCGAAGACCAGCTCTTGGGGCATTGAAATCGGAATCGAGGCGGGCAATTGGTTATGGTTGCCTCATGCCAGGGCAAGTAGCGTTCATTGATCGCCTGCTGCAGGAGTGACGCATCAACCGGTACCCACTCGATTTGACGGTTAAGGATAAAACTCAAACGCCCCCCCTCACGAGCAGAAAAGTCGGGATCGAGAGGACAAAAGAGCCAGAGGCACGTGCCGTCGATACGGAAAGGTAGGACGCACATCTTGCGTGCCACCGACTCCGGAACCAATTCAATCACGGCTTCGGGAATCGAAGCGAGTCGAGGGTCGATCACGCTTTCCTCCTCCAAACGCGCCCCGCACTGAGACTGGACACGGGTCGGGTAAGACCAAGCTCAGCAGCGGCCGCCGCCTCAGTAGCTATCAACTCCCAGAAAGCAACAAGGCGGCGGCCGTCTGCTGCAGCGCCTGGTTCGGCGGCATGGGACACCGGCAGCCGGCGCAACTACTCGAACGCCACCTCAAACCGATCGCAATCCGACTCGACGACCGCCTCGACCATAGGCAACCAGTAGTGAGCCGCCTCGCCTGCGGGGAGCGCCGGGTCGTTGGCAAGGACGGAGTTCAGAGCCTCCGCGCTGGCGAGCGACCCGCCGGCCGACCGGGCCCAATCGTACAGAATCCGCATACACCGCACCATCCC
>DASZFN010000130.1:0-3222 GCA_035939715.1 Gemmataceae bacterium
GCCTGTATGTCTCGGATCACGGCGCGCGTCGTATCATTTGCCTTGGCGGCGCAGGCCGACCGAGCGGCCCGCGCCTTCGCTACCGTTTGCGCGGCCACAGGGCTGCCGAGCTTCGTGCCCCTCGCCTTGGCTGCGGCGAGCGCTGCCTTGGTCCGCTCGCTGATGCGGCGCGCCTCACCATGGCGCAATCGGAGGATCACGGTCGGTCGGCACATTCGCCAAGAACCGGTGCATCGCCTCCAACCGATTTAAGTACGCACTACGATAACCTGCGACGGCCGAACTGCTGGCCTCCGCGGCTCGGGTGATCATGTAGAGATCCCAGGTATCTGGCTGCTCGCGGTGAAGGAACGATACGACCTGCAGCGCGCCCGGCTGAAACAGGGTCACAATTGCCACGCGGATCGGTGTTACATTTTCGGTCGCCACCACGAGGTTGTCAGGCGTGCGGTCGAGCACAGTCAGGCGATAAACGGTGCGGCCGCCCAACTCTGGCTGCTCGGCATAGTAAAAGCTACGACCCGCTACGAGCGCGGCGGCCGTCGGATCTGGACTGCGCAGCTTGCCGTTCGGCCCGTCGAGCGCCCACGCATCAAGTACGAGAGGCCGCCATTCCTGGCGTGTCACAGCCCAGAAGCGGATTGTCGGATGGTGCGACGCCCCTGCCAATCGCGTCGCAAGATCATCGAGCGACGCCGGCGAATGGAACCGCGTCGCGAGGGCGGCGACCAAGCGACTATCACCTTGCCAACCGAGACAGGCCGGCGGTCGCCAACCGTCGCGCTTCAGGTCGCCGTCCTGCCATGCCTCCGTCAGAGGCACCCCATCAACCGTCCCATAGTTTGGAACAGGTCTACCCTCGCACGGCGGCTGCGGCCCAGCCGCCTGGGCAGAGACTACGGGCAAAGTGAGAAGGAGGAAGAAGACAGCGCTACGGAACATGCAGCCCTGAGAATATCGTCCTTTGGCCCGTCGGATACAGGCCAGACGGCTCATTAGCGCCTCTGGCCCAGGAACATCACCGTTCGGTGGTAACATTATCGCACGATACGACCGATTTTGGGGCAGCCATGCAGCGTTGGCTTTGGTCGTTGCGTTCCTTCGCGTGCCCGCATTGCTGCCAACGGGCCGGCCACAGTGGCCTTGACGGGGAGAACTGCATGGCCATGACACGCCGCCGGGCAATATTGCTCGGCTCGACTGCCTTTGGCCTACCTTCAGTCGCGCACGCTCAGACGTGGCCCACGGGTCCAGTCACCCTCGTGGTTGGCTATGCTGCGGGTGGCGGCCCTGACATCAACGCACGCGGCCTGGCGCAGGTCATGCCGGCCGTGACCGGCCAGCCGGCCATCGTCGATAACAGAGCCGGTGCCGGAGGGTCGATCGGCATACGCGCCGCTGCCGGTGCGCGACCGGACGGCCAGACGTTGCTCTACGCCACCGCTCCCAACATCGTCATCATCCCGTGGCTGCAAAAGGGCATGATCGACACCCTCACCGCACTGGTGCCGATCTGCCAGACGACGGTCTACCAGTATGCGCTGATGGTCAGCGCCAAGCTGCTGGTGAATAACGTTGCCGAACTGGTGGCGCTCGCCAGGAAAGAGCCGGGCAAGCTGACCTACTTCTCGGTCGGCATCGGGAGCGCTACGCATCTCAACTCTGCGTGGTTCACGCAAGCAGCCGGCATCAATGTCACCCACGTCCCTTACAAGGGCATCTCGCAGGGATTGCTCGATGTGATCGGCGGCACTATCGACATGGGCTTCGGCGCGCCGGAAGCCGGGCTGGGCCACGTCAAGGCCGGCAAGCTCAAGATGCTCGCCGTGACCGGCGACAAACGCCTCAAATTGCTGCCGGACGTGCCGACGCTCAAGGAGCAGGGCATCGACATGGTGATGAACGGCTGGCATGGCCTGTTCGCGCCGGCCAAGACGCCCGACGCCATCCTCGACAAGATCGAGAAGGATGCCAAACGGGCGTTGACCGACTCGAAGTGGCTCGATCTGTTGGTCCAGGACGGAAGCGAGCCGCCGCCTGACCGCACGCGCGCCGAGTTCACCAGGTTCGTCGCCGATGAGCACGCCTTCTGGGGCAGGAAGCTCAAGGAACTCAGGATCGAGATGGAATGACCTTGGTTGCGTCGTCCTGAAGTGGCCGCCAGAGACAAAATCTGACTCTCGGAAGCGTTTTGGCCGCTCGCGAGTCCCCTGAGTGCCGCCGAGGGCAACAACTAATCCCCGGGCAGAAAAACGGCTCTAAGCAACGCTCCCCGCGCCGTTTTCGTTGCATGTCATCGGAATGTCTCCCGGCCAGCGGTTCACCTGATCTCGCGTGATCTACAACAGGTCACAATCTTTTGCTTTTTGCTAATCAGCAACAGCGCCCGTGCCTCATGCACTTCCGTTGTCAAAGCCGGCATTTTTCAGCCGGAAGTTGTCCGCGAATACTCGTGAAGCGCATCTTGCGGAGGTATGGCTATCCGCCCGATCTGCAAGATGCAGCGGTGCAAAACGTACTGCAGCAAGCTGAGGCATTGTCCGCAGAGTGGGCATAAAGCAAGCTCATGAGAGAACAGGCTTACCGCCAGCATACCTCAGCATTTGTGCTTCGAGCCAGGCGTCAGAATAACGAAAGTACTTTTCCTTCTTCATCGATCCCACAAACGGGTTAATCTCTCTCAAACTCAAACGGCCCCTTGAAGAAAAGTGCCGCCGAGGAGGCAAGGCGATTCGGTTCTGAACCCTTCTTCTGGCTTTTCGATCGGCGGCGGGGCCAGAACGCCATTCTGCTCTCCACTCCTCCCGCCCTACGAAAACAGCGCGCCTTGATCCTGAACCCACCACGCATACCCACAAGCTCTTCAACGAGCGCGCTGCGCTATGCGTCGGCCGCATTCCTAGGTAGCATGAGGGATCAAGAAGAAAAGGCTGCTCCGACCGTGATAGGGAAACGAGGAAGCGCCATGGAATACCGACAATTCGGCGGAACCGGCATGAAGGTTTCCGCCATCGGTTTCGGCTGCTGGGAAATAAGCGGAACCTACGGTCCGATCGACGCGACCCAGTTCGAGCAGGCGGTGCATCGGGCGCTGGACGCCGGGATCGATTGTTTCGATACCGCCGAAGCGTACGGCATGGGGATTTCCGAGAGGGCGCTGGCAGGCGCTCTGGGTGCACGGCGGCGCGATGTCTGCCTCGTGACCAAGGTCGGCGTTGGCTA
>DASZFN010000131.1:0-7540 GCA_035939715.1 Gemmataceae bacterium
GGCGGCCTGGATCGTCGTGGTGGTGGATCGTAACTCCGCTCTCATGGGATCGGGGTCGCTCATCGACCGCAAGAATCGGCTGCTCATTACCAACGCTCACGTGGTCGGCGACAACAGCCAAATCCTGGTGTTCTTTCCTACTTACCGAGACGGCAAGTTGGTGGCCGAGCGCGACCTGTACATGAAACAGACCCGGCGTGAGGACCTGAACCTGGGAAAAGTGCTCGACAAGGATGTGCGCCGCGATCTGGCCCTGGTTCAGCTCGACCGCGTGCCGGACGGCATCGAGGCCCTGCCCGTGGCGAAGCGCAGCACCGGACCCGGTGAAACCGTACATTCCATCGGCAACCCCGGCTCCAGCGGCGGACTCTGGGTCTACACCTCCGGCACCGTTCGCCAGGTCTACCACCACGATTGGGGCACGACCGACGGCGGCCGTCACGAGGCGCAGATCGTGGAGACCCAGAACCCCACCAATCACGGCGATAGCGGCGGCCCGCTCGTCAACGCCCGCGGTGAGCTGGTCGGCGTCACGCACGGCGGTTCGGGCTCCGCCCAGCTGGTGAGCATTTTCATCGATGTCACCGAAGCGGCCGATTTCATTCAGAAGGCCTGCCAGAAATCCGGCCTTGCCTGGGCGCGCGAGGAAAGCCGCATGATCATTGCCGGCAACGCCGCCGGCGTGCCCGGCCTGATTCGTAGTCTGGAAAGCCCCGACAGCAAGGTGCGCGGCAATACGGCGCAGGCGCTGGGCAACGTCGGCACCGAGGCCCGCCTGGCCGTCAGACCGCTGCTCGTGCTCCTGGCCAAGGAAAACGACGACCTGACGCGCAAGCTGGCAGTCGAAGCGCTCAACAAGATCGGGCCACCCGAGAAAGCCGACGTCAGCGCGCTCACCGAGGCTTTGCAGGACCTGCATCCCGAGATTCGCAGCTATGCTGCCCGCTCCCTGGGCCAGCTCGGCGCCGATGCCCGGCCGGCCGTTCCCGCGCTCCTCAAGGCCGCCCGCGATCGAGAAGGCAGCGTCCGTCAGAGTGTCGTTCGCGCCCTCGGCAATTTTGGCACTGAGGCGAAGGACGCCATCTTGCAGGTGATCGCCGAAGCGCTCAAGGATGCCGACCGCGACACACGCCGTGCCGCCGGCGACGCCCTCGCGAGTCTCGGCGTGTTTGGGGTCAGCGAATTGCCCATGCTGCGCGATCTGCTGAAACATCAGGACGCCGAGGTCCGCTCCTCGGCCGCGCGCGCGCTCGGCCAAATGGGCAAGGCCGCCAAACCGGCTGTCCCCGCTCTCGTCGCAGCTTTCAAGGAGTCCGACAAGAGCGTCCGCAAACCCGTCGTGGAAGCCCTGGCTGTCATCGGCGGCTCGCCGAAAGATTTGGTGCCGATCCTCGCGGAAGTCGTGACCGATACCGACAAGGCCCTGAGCAGGAGTGCCGCGCTCGCCCTGGCGAAGTTCGGCTCCGATGCCAAGGAGGCGGCGCCGGCCCTGGCAACTGTGCTTTCGGACCCAGACAAGGAATTGCGCAAGAGCGCCGCCGTCGCCCTCGGCAAGATGGGCGCCGACGCGAAGAGCGCCGTGTCCGCGCTGGCCGATTGTCTCAAAGACGAGGACCACGATTTCCGCCTGCAAGTCATTGCCACTCTCGGCGCCATCGGTCCCGATGCCAAGGCCGCCGTGCCGGCAATGATTCAGGTCTTTGAAAGCCGGGAAAAGGACATGCACCGCAAATGTGCAGCAGCCATAGGAAAGATCGGCAAGGATGCCGTGAAACCTCTTGTCATAGCCTTAAGCCACGAGAATTTCCTGATCCGAATCGGCGCCGCCATGTCCCTTGGAGAAATTGGACCGCCGGCAAAGAAAGATGCCAGCAAGGCGCTCCTGGCCCACGCCCAGAATGATCTCGATCCGCAGGTTCAGCAGGTGGCCGCCAGCGCGCTGGCGAAGGTTATGGCCAAGCCCTGACGTAACTACGCTCCCCTCGCGCTCGGCTGGAAATCGCTCGCCAAAAGCGCTACCGCCGCCGGGCTGGCGAGGCAGACTCGGAGGAACCGGTCCATCGCGCGCTGCTGAATCTGCGCCCCTGTCTCCCAGCGCGAGACCGTCGCTTCGCCCACCCCCAGCAGGTTCGCGAACTGCTTCTGGGTGAGCCCTAGCTTTTCCCGGCCCTGGCGAATCTCTTCCGGCACCAGCAGCCGCGCCGCGCTTCGGAAGGCGGCACTGATCTGCTGGTCGGCCTCGTCGTCGATGCTAATCGCCTTGCAGTTGCCGCATTGCGGCACCGACAGCGCGGGAATCTCTACACGGTAAGCCCGGCCGTCGTGTTCGATGGTCGTCGTATAGGACACCGTTGCCAGCCGCATCGCTTTCTCGCCGCATTTGCCGCAGCGCTTTGGATAGGTGCGGGTTATCATGTTCGGCGGTCCCTAAACTTGGGGATGAGCGTTTACGATCTCCACCCAGGGGTCTTGCGGGTCGTCATCGAAAAGGCGGATCTCGACGAACAGGCCATTTAGGAACAGTCCGGGAACCGGGACCACGGCCCGATACCAAAAATCGCGATAATAGGCCGGCCGGTCCGCGTTGGCTTGAAGCCAATCTGCACGTGCCTCCCGCCTTTCGTCCAAGCGCCCGCCGCCGCAGACAAAATCGTGCAAAAGCCGGCGTATGCCTTCCGGGGTCAGTCCCTGCAAGTCGGCGTTGCTTCGCGCCCGTTCGTCGGCCCGGTCATCCCACTGAATTTGGCCGAAGATGTCCGCGGCAATCGCCTGGTGAGCCAAGTCGATGGGTGCGAGAGGACTGTTCATCGAACATTTCAATCTCCTGCTTTTGGTTACATGGAATTATAACCGAGGACTTGCCGTACAGCAAGTCGCGAGCGCGACAGTACAACCCGGGTGACTCATTCCTCGGTGTCATCAGGCGATATGGCTTTGAAAGATGCGTCAATGGCAAGATCTTGGCAGACGAAACAAAGCAACACAAGACCGGGCAGTGCGGCCACAGCAAAAATAGCCAGCCATTTCCACCACCTTCTTAGTCTCCACCGCGTCCCCCGATTCTACTGCAAGGCAATTCCCGAGTCTGCAAGGATTCAAGCCGGACAAGCAAACCGAGCGGTTAACCGCGGAAGTCCGCTATCAATCCACCATTCTGCCATTCTCAAAGACGATCACGCCTACTCTTTCAAGGCGCTCACGGTGAACTTCGCCGGTTTACTGAGGCCTTGCTTCTGCGTGTCGTAATACTCGTAAGCGCGCGCGGCGGACGCCGTCACCTTGACCGGCATCGTGGCACGGAGATGGTAGGCAAGCGTCAGCGGCTTGCCCGGTTCAAGCTCGCGCAGATAGATCAGGGCGCTGCGCGGGTTAAGCTGGTACTTGGCAATGGTGCCTTTTGTCACCAGCCCGGCTAGGTCATCCGCATCGATGGCGAAGCCGGGCGGGATCGGCAGATCCAGGATCACCATCGGCGCAGCTTGGTCCATGCGGTTGAGGACGGTAGCCGTTGCCGTTACCGTGCTGCCGACGGCTAGCTCGGTGCGATCGTAGCTGATGTCGATGGCAAGAGGTTCCTGCTTCTCCGGCATCCCACCATCCGGCACATGGTAGCGCAGAGCGACCTGATAGCCGGCGGCCGAGCCGGTTCGTTCGGCGATGGTCAGACGGTGGCTGCCGTGGCCGAGCTGCGTCGTTAGATCAAGCTGCTGCATCACCTCTGCCTGGTCTGCCGGGATGAGAAGAGACTTACTTCCCTGCTCCCAACTCATTTCGATGCGCCGCTCCGTGTCGCCGCCTAGCGGCTTGCCGGTCCCGGCGAGCAATGCCTTGAGCGCGAGCACCGTGGCTTGAGTTGAGTGCCAGGTGCCCTCGGAGTCTTTCTGGGCGGCGAGCCAGGCGAGGGCAGCGCGCGCTGTGCCGGGTTCGCGACCGGCTTTCAAGAGCGCCAGCACGGCCACGGCGGTTGTCTCGATGCTGCCGCTTGTGCCCGAGCCGTAGAAACTGGTACGAGCATGCGCGGGCTGCTCCCACCACGTCAACTTGCCATTCACGGAGGTGTGCTTCAGCAAATCCAGGCGTGCCAGGTATGGCTGTGCTTCGCGGCCGTCAGCATGCATGGCAAGCAAGGCATTGGCAACCAGGGCGAGCACATATGGATCACGAATCGTTGCCGGCTGGTGGGCGAGCAAGCAGTCGAGCGTCATCCCCGCCTCGCCCGAAGCGGCTCCCGAGTCAAACACGGCCCATGCAATATAAGCCGTGGCGGCAAGCCGGGCTAACTCAGCGCTCTCGGCTTGCTGAGCCGGGTCGCCGTGGAACTGATGGGCCTCGGGAGTCCAGGAGCCGTCACGGTTGCGCTGGCTGAGCAGCCACTGCCGCGTGCGGGCAATCAGGTTTGCATCTATATCATGGACCCTGGCCATGTCCTGAAATTCCATGAGTCCATAGGCCGTCAACGTCCGATTGGCAGGCGGCCGGCCGAACCAGTCGAAACCTCCGCCTGCAACCTCGAAACCGAGCAGCCGCTGGTAGCCGAGGTGGATGTACTGCCGGGCCTTGGCTTCTACCGCGGGCGCGTTCTTGTTGGTCTGTCGCAGATACTCCAGGGCGAGGACGTTGGGATAGGTCGTGGACGAGGTCTGCTCGAAGCAACCGTAGGGCATCTGGAAGATCGCATCGAGCCCTTCCACCAGTTGGCTGAAGGTGGACGGATAAATCTTGAGAATCACCCTGGCGCTGCCGTCAATTATCTGGTCCGGGATCGAGACGGTGATCTGTGCCGGATTTTGCAAGGTGCCGTTGAAGACCTGCTCCACGCGCCTGCCGTCCGGCACAACTTCAATCGGTTTCTTGAGCGCATCGGCGACGCCGGAGCCCCGGGCCGTGACTTGCAGCTCGAAGTTGCCAACTTGCCGCGCACGCAGGCGATAGGAAGTTGAGCGAACCTCATTCGGCTTGAGTTCCACGCGTTTGCTGGCTTCATCCAATCGCTCAAACCAGCCGGCATTTTCCAAGGATAGCTCGACCGTCTGCGGCTTGTCGAGGTAGTTGTAGACGACCACCGGAATCGCGACCTCGTCGCCACGCGTCAGGGAGACCGGCAGGTTGAGGTCTACAAAGAACGGTTGGAAGACCCGGATCGGCGCTTGCGTAGCGCCAAGCCGGCCGTCAGCCGATACCGCGCTGGCCGTTAGCCGCCAGGTGGTGATCGAATCAGCAAGGTCAATATCGATCCTCGCGCGGCCCTTGTCGTCCGTGATGATCTCAGGCCGCCAGAAAAGCGTTTCAGGAAACCACTGCCGTACACGACCCTCCACGAGCGTATCTTGTCTCTTGTAGGCATCAATCCATTTGGGGTTCTTAGGCAACGCACCGTGCGCATCCTGGAAAGCCTCCACTGCCTGATCAATTTGCCTGAGGCTGTTTTCTGCAAGCATCCGGTTGGATGCCTCGCGAACCTGTTGCGTCGCAGGCAGTATCAGTCCGATCAAAACTATCACGATTAAAAAAACCACTATCAGCTCCGCAAACCGCCGAACGAAGCTGAACAATACAATCAGTCCAGCCATCACGCACAGGAACGTGAACAGGCCCCAAAAGAATTTGACCAGTTCCAATCCATGCTGTTTTCTTGCTCCCAACTCCCTGGCCTTGATGGCAAAGCTCGCATCGGACAACGTGTGTGGCGCATTTCCGAAGCGGAGCACCGATTTGGTTGCAGGAGAGATTCGTTCGTCGGCGAGCTGCTCCCAGTCCGGCCGTTTCAAAACGTCAAAGGTCCTCTCATTGTTCTCAAGAAAAGGAAGCAACTGTTTCAGCACCGCGTCTCGACCGCCCTCATGCAATGTGCGGGCAAATAACGCTTGCTCAAGGAGATTCCGGTCGGCAGGCGAGGCGCTGCTCCGTAAATCGGGCGACCAGGCGTAAATCGCGTAAATTGGCCGCAAGAGGTCTTGATCCAGCGTGTAGAACGTACCCTCCAGGCCAGGGCGCTGGTCAAGGACCGAATAGACGGCTTCGTCCACTGCCGCCAGGCTGAGAGCGCCGGGAACGGGGTTGCCTTGATTGTCCCGCAATGCCAACTGCACTTTGGCTGTTCTGCCGGGGCGATATTCGGAGCGGTCCAGCGCGGTCTTAACCTCAAGCTGGCGCACCGGATGCACATAGAGGGCGCGAGTCTTGCGAACCGCCGACCCGGTGGCACCGAAGCGATAGGCGCATAACTCAAGCGTGCCGAACAAATCCGGGGACAGGTCAATTTGCAGGAAGCCACGCCGCTTGCTCATGTCGATGGTTTGCGTAAGGATCGTCTGGCCATCTTTCAGCAGGTCGACGAAGATCGGCTCAGTGGCCCCACCAAGCGCGAGAAGCTGAACAGTCTCTCCCGCGTGGTAGACTGCCTTGTCCGTGCGCATGATGAAGTCGCCTGTCACCCCACGCGACTGCAGATCCACGTGCCGGTGCCCGAAACGTCCCTCAGCATCAGTCGCGTGCAATGTCAGACCGAATTGCTCGCTCTCCGGGTCGATTTCGAAAGAGGCGACGCCGAGGCTATTGGTAACGAGTTCCTTGTCCGAATTTGAGATACTCAGCCGAGCCCGCGCGGGCCGGCCGTCGGCATAGCTAGCATAGACAAAAATGGTATTCAGCTGGTGTTGCATGAGTGGAACCGTCTCTGGAATCACCTCGAGGTGGATCGGATTGGCCGTGACGGTTCGTGCGCTTCGCCGGGTCTGTTCCTGTCCCGCCGTGTCGATCAGTTTGACATCGAGCGAAATCTGGGCGTCTCCTGAATTCTGCTCCGTGCCGACGAGCGAATCCGGCAAGGCAAACTCAAATTTCGCGTTGCCGCTGGCATCGGTGCGCGCTTTCAGCTCACGAGCTGCGTTGGTTTGCACGTCGGTCGTGAACAGCCTGATGTCCACTTGCCCATTGACCACCGGTTTGCCGAAGAAGTATTCGCCGTGAACCTGGACCTTTACTTTCTGGCCGGGCTGGTAATAGGGCTGGTCGAGCGTGACGTCGACTTTGAACTTGGGCAGCACATACTTCTTCACCTCGACGGTGAGCTGGCTGTTGGTGTCACCCAGCTGACAGGCGATGGTGTAAGGGCCTTCGATGATCTCACTCGCCAGCGGGCAGTCGATGGCGGCAATGCCGAACTTGCTGTTGGGATCGGCGCGTTTGAAAATGACGTTGCGCTTGGGGTCGCTGATGGAGAAGGTCATGGTCTGGCCGGCGACCGGCTTCAAGTCGATCTGCCGCAGCGCCAGCGAGCGCACGTGAATCGTCTGCCCCGGCTGATAGACCGGCTTATCGCTCGTCAGCATCACTTTCCACGAGCGCTTCAAATGCACCCTCTCCGTCAGCACCTCCGGTCCTGACGTTGGTCGAGCGACGACCTGCAGTTCATATTCGCCATCACCCCATTCGGGAAGTTCGAAACGCGGCTGGCCGGTTCCTTCGGCGTTCGTCGTGAAACTGGCGAGATGGACGTTGCGATCGGAATGATTGTCCCGAAGATCGATGTCCACGGGCA
>DASZFN010000132.1:0-2751 GCA_035939715.1 Gemmataceae bacterium
CAACCGCCTTCCAAGAGAACCCCGTGCTCGCCCAGGTCGCCGGTCGCCAGGGGCGCAAAGTAAGGCACTTCCCGTGCCAGCTCCACACGCAGGCTCGGCGCATGGAACAGACCGCGACGTTCCAGCAGGTCGAGGAAGACCTGGCCGTCGGTGCGGATATTTCGCGGCGGCCGGATCGCCCAGTGTACCGCCTGGGCTAAGCCCTTGTGATTCACGAAGGTGCCGTCCTTCTCGGCAAACGACGCCGCCGGCAACACGTATTGAGCGATCGCGCTAACTGGGGAAGGAAACAAGTCCTGAACGATCAGCAGCGGCACATGCCGCAAGCTCTCCGCGTGGGCCGGCGTGAATAATTCGACCGGGCGTGGCGGATAACCCAACGCCATGTACAGGGCTTGCAATCTTCCTTCTGCTGCTCGCTGCACCACCTGATCAAAACCAAGCACATCGCCCTGGAAATGCCGCAGTACCGCCTCGACGCCTTTACGATTGGGGCATTTCTCGGCGTGGATCGTAAATTTCACAGGTTGAGCCGGCCGGCCGTGGCGATCCTTGGGGTAGCCATCATCTTCACCCACGACCGGCACCGGCCCCAGGGCGAGGAGCGCTTGCGGCGAAAGGCCTTTCATGAACTTGGCGAGCAGATACGCCTCTTCGCAGGTCAGGAACGGCGACATCACCACAGCCACGCCTGCGCCGTCGCGGCTCGCGGCGTCCAGAAGTTGCCGGCGCACGGCGACGATCATGTCGCCATAAACTTGTAACGATGGCTGCCCATTACTGGATGCCTCGCCGCCGGCCGTCGGCTGCAAGATGCGCTGGCTGGAGTTTACGTAGCGGAAGCCATAGCGCCCCTCGTCGCACATGAAGTAACCCTGTGCCTGGGGATTCTCCCGCGCCCGCAGGCGATAGACGATGTCCTTGTTATGATCGACAAAAATGCTGCACCCAGTGCTGCAGTCGGCACAAACACTCTTCTGCGGCTTGAGGAACCATACCCGTTGCTTGTAGAGAAAATCCTTACTGCATAGCGCCCCGACCGGGCACAGATCGACGACGTTGCCCGCGAGCTTGTTATTGAGCGGCTCGCCGGGAAAGATGTCGATCTCGGAATGATTGCCACGGTTGATCACTTGCAATTCCGCCTGGCCACTGATCTCGCGCGTGAAGCGCACGCAGCGCGAGCACATGATGCAGCGGTCGGCGAAAAGAGTGATCGTGTCGCTGATGTAGGGTTTGTTGGGCGGCGTGTTTTTCTCCTCGATCATGCGGCTTTGCGAGTTGCCGAAATGGTAACTGAAGTCCTGGAGCAGGCATTCGCCTGCCTTGTCGCAAACCGGACAGTCGAGAGGATGATTGAGCAGCAGGCCTTCGAGAATTTGTCCCTGTACACTGCGGGTCTTGGCGCTGTTCGTGACCACCACCGTGCCGTCCTTGGCCGGGGTCTGACAGGCGGGCACGACCTTCGGCTGCATGGCGATGGCTCCGTCCGGCTTGCGTTCGCCCACCTCGACCAGGCACATCCGGCAACTGGCTACCACAGTCAGCGCCGGATGCCAGCAGTAGTGCGGAATGAACACGCCGCCCTTAAGGGCCGCCTGGATCAGGTTCAGCTTCTCGTTGCCGATATCGACCGGCTTGTCATTGACGTAAACGACTGCCATCAGACCGTCCTGAGTAAGTATTATCTACTATTCATTTCCCAGCCTTCGCCTGCTCAAACTCCTCCTTGCTCATGCGCGTTACGCTACCATCTCCCTTCGCCACTAGCCGGGTTCCGTAGCTGTCGGGCTCTTTCACATAGGCGATAATCGTGCTCGCCGACACATTGGATAGTTTCCAGTTAACCACATAACGATCGCCCTCTTTGAGCGCCTGTTCCATCTTGGGGCCCAGGGACCCCTTAAGGTCATTCACGCTGGACGGGCCGCGGCCGTTCTCGATGGAGTACTGGAAATAGGCAAGGGCGAAATTCTTTAGCTCGCCACCATCCTCTGCGCGTTTCCCCGCCTGGCGAACATTTTGGTAGACTCCGGCGCTAGGCTGTGTGTCTGGAGTCACTTGCCGCGTCGGCATGGTTGCGGGAGCAGCATGTGCCTGCTGGGTCGGGCCCTTAGCTTTTTGAGTTGCAGTATCGTTTTGACAACCAGTCAAGAACAATGCGCCGATGAGCATTGTCCTACAGGCATGGAGAGTGAAAAGTTGTCGCATGGCAAAGCCTCCAACTTTCGGGGCGATATCAGTTCAATGCGCGCCGGCCAACGCCGGTGTCGGGCTGCGCTGGCCACTCCGAATGTACGCTTCCAGTTCCGGTCGGAACTTGGCCACGGCGTTCTTCACCGGCCAGCCCGCGCCGTCCGCTAAACCGCAGATCGTGGTGCCAGGCATGATGCCGATGGACTTGCCGATCTCGTCCAGGATCTGCAAGTCCTCGATCCGGCCGCGACCTTCGCGCATGCGCTCCATGATCTTGAGCATCCAGCCGGTGCCTTCGCGGCACGGCGTGCACTGGCCGCAGGATTCGTGGGCAAAGAAGCGACAAATGTTGTAGAGCACATCGACAATACTGGTCGTCTCGTCGAACACGGTTACCGCCGCTGTGCCGAGACCCAGGCAGTCGACCTTGCCGGGACCATTGAAATCGAGCGGGATGTCGAACTCTTTCTCGGTCATGATGCCCATGCTGATGCCGCCGGGAATCGCGCCCTTGGCCTTGCGGCCCTTCCAGACGCCGCCGCCGTATTTGTCCAC
>DASZFN010000133.1:0-5040 GCA_035939715.1 Gemmataceae bacterium
GCAATCCACGCGTGCCAGGATCCTGGCCACGCGAACCCGTCTGACCAGCGAACTGGCGAGACTGGGCTTTCAAGTCTGCCCCAGCCAGGCGAACTTTGTTTGGTGCCGCCGCCACGACCGCCCGGTCAAGCCGATTTACGAGGAGCTGAAACGGCGGATGATCCTGGTGCGATATATGGCTTATGAGGGTTATGGCGACGGCTTGCGCGTTTCGGTGGGCACGGACGATGAAATCGACCGTTTGCTAGAGGAATTGCAGCGGATGCTTTAGCGCGCAGGATGTCGGGTAGACGGCATTAAGGTGGGCGCATTTTATGAGCAAGTTGCCCGCGGTCGTCGGGCTGGTGGTATGCCGGCGATTACAGGTCGATACGAGCACGGGGCAGGTCAATCTCATCGGTATTTGCCACGAGCTTCAATATCTGCGGTTCCCAACCCTGCCTGAACCGTTTACCTTGTACGTTCATTTGTACGGCGGCGCGGGAGAGGGTACAATTGAGTTACTGATTCTAAGCCTTGAAACGGAGCGAGAGACTTACCGCTACAGGCGCTGGGCAGCTTTTGAAAGTGGTCAATTTGTGCATCTGGAAATACCCGTCAAGCGCTGCCGTTTTCCAGCGCCAGGCCGCTATCTGCTTAAGCTGTTCTTTGACAGCGAGTTGCTGAGCGACCGCCTGCTTGATGTTAAGGGGGCTAGCCGATCATGAACAGAGTTCCCCGCAAGCCATGCAAAATCATCCGTTTGGGTGAATTCTGTTACGTGATGAAGCTGGATGACGGGGTGATAGACACCACGATCCGCCCGGTCAAACTCTCGAAAAGGGAGCGGAAATACTTGGAGCTGCCAAGACCCCTTGCGAACAAGGCTAAGAAGAAAAAGTAAATTCAAGGTTTTCTGCTTGCTGGAACTCCATGTCGCGCACGTCCGCCATCCGCCGGAAAACTACAGAGACAAACGTCGGCCTGAACCTGGACCTCGACGGTGCAGGCCGGTCGCAGGTCGCCACCGGCATCGGCTTCTTCGACCACATGCTCACCTTGCTGGCCAAGCACAGCCTCATTGACCTGACTGTGGAAGCCACCGGTGATCTGCATGTCGATGCACATCACACTGTCGAGGATGTCGGCATCTGCTATGGACAGGCCCTCGCCGAGGCGCTCGGCGACAAGGCCGGCATTCGGCGTTATGGCAGCGCGACTCTGCCGATGGATGAAGTCCTGGTAACCTCGGCGGTGGATCTGAGCGGCCGGGCCTATTGCGTCTGGCAGGTCGATCTGCCGGCGGAAATGCTCGGCACGTTCAACGCGCCGCTGGCCGAGGAGTTCTGGCGGGCCGTCTCCTCGCATGCCGCTCTTAATTTGCATCTGCTTTGCCATTACGGCCGCAATGCCCATCACATCATCGAAGGCGTCTTCAAGGCCAGCGCCCGCGCCCTGCGTCAGGCGGTCGAACCCGACCCGCGCATGACCGGCGTGCCCTCGACGAAGGGCGTCCTGTAATTGGTTGATTCGGTCTAACTTCAGCGTCGGCGATCCGGCGTCTTTACCGGCGCCTGCAGTTCGGTTACTCTGTCTTAGGTCGCCTAAGGTATCGGGAAACAAGAGTAGCCAGGTTTGGAAGAGGAGTAAGAACATGGGCGCCGAGGGCATCGATCGCCAGCAGCAGAAAGTTCAGGAATTCCTGCGCTTGCTGCCTCTGACCATTGCCGTGGCCGGCTTGCCGGAAGTCGAGCCGGGCAAGCATCTCACTGAAGGGCAGATGGAGGCGCGGGCCACGACGATTCGCACCGCCTACAAGTTGGCCCGCCAGATCATTCTCGACATCGTCAAGTAAGTGGGGGGCAAGTTTTCAATTTACCCTATGTCGGCAAGTTGGAAACTTGCCGCCACACGCACTTCAAATTTCGTAGTCGCTCGCCTCGGCGGCCGAGCCGACCGCAATGGCATAGGCGGTGGCGTAGGCGCGACAGTGCGAGAGGGAGATCAGGATGTCGGAGATGCGCAGGCTTTGCGCCAGGTCCTTGGCGGCCCCGCACATGAGCACGTGCGGCTTGCCGGCGGGATCGTTGCGGATTTCCATGTCGGTCCAGCACAGGCCGCGCCGCCAGCCGGAGCCCAGGCACTTCAAGATCGCTTCCTTGGCGGCCCAGCGGCCGGCGAAATGCTCGATGGCGTGCTTGCGCTCCTGGCAGTAGCGAATCTCCCGCTCCGTGTAGACGCGCGTGAGAAAGACTTCGCCGTGCTGCTCGATCATGCGGCCGATGCGCAAGCACTCCACGATGTCAGTGCCGATGCCCACGATTTCCATGACCCTGATCTTAGCAAAGCGCCCGGCTCCCTGTAAAATCAGATATTGTCCGCGATCCGTTCGATCTCGACAGGAGGATGTTGCTCGTGGCGCAAGATGCACCGCCCGACCTTTTGGCCGGCCTGACCCCGGCGCAAAGCGAAGCAGTCGCCCACTTTGAAGGCCCGCTCCTCATTCTCGCCGGCGCCGGCAGCGGCAAGACGCGCGTCATCACCCGCCGCGTCGCCTACCTGCTTCAGCAAGGCGTGCGGCCCTATAACATTCTGGCGATTACCTTCACCAACAAGGCGGCCGCCGAGATGCGCCAGCGCGTCGAGGCGCTCGTGCCCCATAGCCGCGTGTGGGTCAGCACCTTCCACAGCCTCGGCGCCCGGCTGCTCCGGCAATACGGCGAGCGCCTGGGGCTCGACCGCAACTTCACCATTTACGATCAGCAGGACCGCAATCGCCTGGTCAAGGCGGCTCTCGATGCCAGCAACATCGACAGCGTCCGCTTCACGCCGGAACGCATCGAGTCGGCCATCAGCAAGGCCAAAAATCAGTTGCTCAATCCCGAGCGCTACGCGAGTCAGGCGAACGACTTCTTCACGCAGACCGTGGCCCGCGTCTACCCGATCTACGAGAAGAAACTGCGCGACGCCAACGCCGTCGATTTCGATGACCTGCTGCTCTGGCCGGCCCTCGCCCTGAAGCACGATGCGGAGCTGCGCAGCGATCTCGATTCGCGCTTTCGCTTCGTGCTCATCGACGAGTACCAGGACACGAACCAGGCGCAGTACGCGATTGCCCGCGGGCTGTCCGTGGACCAGCCCAACCTGTGCGTCGTGGGCGATCCGGACCAATCGATCTATAAATGGCGCGGCTCGGATATTCGCAATATCCTGGATTTCGAACGCGACTTCCCCCGAGCTCGCGTCATCACGCTGGAGCGCAACTACCGCAGCACCAAATCCATCCTCGCGGTGGCCAGCCACCTGATCGCTCACAACCGGCAGCGCAAGCCCAAGGATCTGGTTACGGAAAATCCGGTCGGGCAACCGGTCCAGCTCCTCATGTTTGAAACCGGCCAGGACGAGGCGGAAGGCATCGCCGGCCGCATTCGCGACGCCGTGGCCGGCGGCAAACGCCATTACCGCGATTGCGCGATTTTCGTGCGCATCAACGCCCTGTCGCGCGCCCTGGAGTCGGCATTCGTCAAAAGCCGCATTCCTTACCAGATCGTCAAGGGCCTGGCGTTCTTCGAGCGCAAGGAAAACCGCGACGTGCTGGCTTACTTGCGACTGCTGCTCAACCCGCGCGATGATCTGTCTTTCTCGCGTGCCGTCAATGAGCCGGCGCGCGGCGTCGGCAAGGTTTCGCTGGAGCATCTGCGCGGCTACGCGGAGCCGCGCGAGCTGAGCCTGCTGGCTGTGGCCGCGCATGCGGAGCAAATCCCCGCCATCAAGGGCAAGGCTGCCGCCGGCCTGCGCAGTTTTGTCCAGCTCATGGATGATCTGCGCCAGTTGCATGAAGCGGCGCCGGACGACGTCATCCGGCAGGTCCTCGACCGCAGCGGCTACCGGGCCATGCTCGCCAACAGCACCGATTCGGAAGACCAGGAACGCCTGGCCAACATCGAGGAATTGATCACGGCCGCCAAGCAGTTTGCCGAGGAAGACAGCAGCCGCACCCTGGCCGATTTCCTGGAAAACATCACGCTGGCCAGCGACGTGGATGGCTGGGACGATCGCCAGGACAGCGTTTCCATCATGACGCTGCACTCGGCCAAGGGGCTGGAGTTCCCGGTCGTGTTCATGGCGGCCACAGAGCAAGGTTTGCTGCCGCATGAGCGCAGCCTGGCCAAGGAGGAGGATGTTGAGGAAGAACGCCGCCTGGCTTTCGTCGGCATCACGCGGGCCAAGGAAGAACTCTATCTCTGTCATGCCCGGCTGCGCGAATTCCGCGGCCAAACCCTTTATGCCGTCCCCAGCATGTTTCTCGACGAACTCCCCGAGGAAGGAACCGCGAGCACGGACCTTTCGGCACGCTCTTACGGCAGTCCTCATGCCATCGAACAATGGCGAACCGGCAGCAAGGCGGCCGAGCAAGGCTGGGCCGATGCCGGCGTTTTGCCAAGGACCAGGGCGGAATTGCTGGAACCCAAAACCGGCGGTGCGCCGGCCGCTTTTGCCGAGGGCATGATCGTCCGCCACGACAACTACGGCCAGGGCCGCGTCACCGAAGTCAGGGGCTATGGCGCCTTGCGCAAAATCAAGGTGCGCTTCTCCGCGGCCGGCGAACGCACGTTCCTCGCGGACAAGGCGAAGCTTATGGTGGTCCAGAAATCCTGAGTCGCTAGAATTTTCTGCAGAGCCGACCCCTCGATCTCGGAGCGACTCCGCTCATGTTTACGCTCAGTGCCTTCGCTGACGAAATCTCGGCCGATCCCCAGCAGCAGATCGACGTTTTGAAGTGCTGTGGCGTCCGGCACATTGAGCTGCGGTCGATTCTGAAGACCAATGTCCTCGACCTCACCGACCTGCAAGTTGCCGAGTTCAAATCGCTGCTTGCCAGGCATGACTTCCACCTGAGCGCGATCGGCTCACCGATCGGCAAGATCAAGATCGACGAGCCGTTCGCGCCGCATTTGAAGCGCTTTCAACGCGCCATCGAGCTATGCCGGGTCTTCGGCACCCGCAACATCCGCATCTTCAGCTACTACCTTGCCGAAGGCGGCGCCTGGGAGGAATGGC
>DASZFN010000134.1:0-3158 GCA_035939715.1 Gemmataceae bacterium
CCGCTGCTGACCCGGCCGGCCGACGGCGGCGGGGCCACTCCCAGGCTGCCGAAGAACGGCCGTAGCGGAATCTCGATCCCTTTGCCGAACTGCCCCACCATGCGCTGCTCATCGAGCCGGATAATCCGCATCCGCGTGCGATTGAAATCCTCGGGTAGAGCGCCGCGCTTCGGAACAAATCCGGTGTAGCCGTAGGGAATGGCGAGCTTGATTTCCTTGATGCGCACTTCGAGTGTATCGCCGGGCTCGGCGCCCTCGATGTAGATTGGCCCGGTGAGAATGTGTCCGCCCGGCCCCTTGTCCTTCACGTTGTTGACGATGTCCCGCAACGCCGGCTCGACCTCCTCGGCCGGCAGAAACGCGCTTTGCAGCCGCTCGGGAGTGCCGGCGAGGAGCGTCTGCACCTCCACGGTTTCCCCCGATTTGATCTTGAGCGCCGGTTTCGACGTGGCATCGTAGTACCCCCACGACACCGTCCTGGGTGTCGGTTTAAGGGTACGCACTTTGGTCCCGGCTGCCCCCTCGGGCTGCTGACCTTCCAGGGGAGGCGGGATCAGCACCAGAATGCCCACCGCCAGGAGTACCATCAATTCTCTCACAGAGTCCTCTCTTTCTCAGGGCCGCAGCGAAAGCTGACAAGTACCAAAGGTTCGCTGCGATTTTCGCAGCCGATCCAAGACGATGCAAGAGTGTGGCTTGCGGACCTGCCTGATTCAGGAACAGGAGACGCTTGGTCTATGGAAAGACTATCCACCTTGCAAGCGCCTGGGAAACGCTGCGGTGGCACGCCAACAATGGCGCGGAGAAGATCGGCGTCAACTGGCCCTGACTATCCTGCTGATGGTGGTGCAATGACCGATGACCGCGAATCAGCATCACGGCGTTACGGCCCACTCCAGGACAGTCAACGAGAGCGCCGGGAAGCGGTGGGTGAAACGGGCTGAAGCCGCTTTGAACGAAGAGGGAGCCGGCTTAACGCGCTCGGGATCCGCAAACGAATTGGTAATGTCGGGCTCACCAGCATGCTTTTGATCCGTCAGAGTAGTGACCGACACCGACTGCGCCGGGTTGCCGAAATCCGAAAAGTCCATCGTTCGCGTGAGTTCCCGGAGCGAGTCGTTAACGGCGAAGACGACGACTCTCGTGCCGTCTCGCGAAAGCGTGGCGCTCATGTCAAGGCCGGCATTGGCGGCGAGGTCGGACTCGATCTGGAGCGGCCGGCTGCCTGCACGCGAGGCATAAAGCTGCTGAGCATAATAGGTGGGCGTCTTGTACAGACGGTGATTATCGGTCTGAATGATACCGGAGCAGAAGCTGTTCGTGAGGTTGGAACGGTTGGCGATCTCGACGACGTCGCAATGCCGGTGCAAGAGATTGTGGTAGCGCGCGCAGGCAAGGGCATTTTCCAGCGTCCATAGCCGCGCTCGCCGCGGGCCCCAGTCGCCGCCGGCGGTGTTCCACTCGGTCACGGCAATCTTGATCGAGCGGCCGGGCTGGTGCGCCCGAATCATGGCATGGACTCTGGCGAGATCGTTCTCCGCGTCGGCCAGGTTGGCAATGTTGTAATGGTGTGGGCAGACGTAGTCGAGATACTGGCCGGCTTTTTGCAAGACCCCGGGCGTGGGGTAGCTTGAAAATAACTTGATACCCGGATCGACTTCCTTCATAGTTTTGCAAAATGCCGCCAGGCGAGCTTCGTAGTCCCGCCCGGCCCTTTCGTTGCCGACTTGCCAGTATTTGACCCGGTACGGCTCGGGATGGCCGTTTTTGGCTCGCAGGGCGCCCATGGGAGTTTCAATCGCGCCGTTGAAGTACTCCACTTGCGCGGCAGCATCCCTGGGAGTCCGTCTGGAGAAACGCACGCAGATCAAGGGCTCGGCTCCCACCTGACGGCAGAAATCGATGAACTCGCCCAGTCCGGGGCCTGTTGGTTGCAGACCGCCCCAGGCGCGAAACGGCTTGCGCTTGTCGGGATCGCCGACGGTGTCTTGCCATTCGAAGTCACCGAGGTTGGCATCATCGAGCGTGCTGCCGCCGTAACGAATCACGGCCGGCTTGAGGTCGCTTACCGCGGCGACCACATCCGGCCTCCAGCCGCCGACTGTGTCCACCGGCATCAAGGAGGCATTGTCGATCCAGAGCGTCGCGGGGCCGCGGAAGGAAATGCTGAGCGTCGCATGGTTGTCGGTGTCCGCCGGCACCAGGCGTGCCCGATACTTCTTCCATTCTTCAGCCGGCTGAAATTCGCAACTGGCATAGACGCGGCCTTCCTGATGAAGCTTCACGATGACGGGTTGGTCCAGGCCCGTTTGCCGGAAGTAGCAGCTGAAATCGCATGCCTTGCCACGCTGGATGGCAATCCCATTCTGACTGATTCCCACGCTGCACGGCGTGCCGGGCCCGGCTACGATTCGCTGCGCGACCTTGCCGCTGACTGGATTCGTTGGATCAAGCGTATAGTCGGCGCGGTTGGTCGCGCCGCTTGGGTACCAGGGTTTCTCGCGAAAATCGGTCTGCTTGAGGAACGCTACCTTGTACTGAGACAATCCTTCGAAGCTGCCGTCGTAGAGCTTCTCGGCCCACATGCTCGGGAACAGGTCGCAGAGGTACTCCATGAATTGGCCATATTGCATGGGATTGATTTCGCCCGAATTCAGAAACGTCCGCGTGATCTTGACGGTAGCTTCAGAAACTGCCGCGGCGTGACGCGCCTCTCCATCCGCATGGCAAAGGCAGGCAAGCAAACCGAGGGTGGCCAACATAGCTGCTCTCCTTCCCGATACGACCTTATCCTTTCGCCAGGACATCGAGTCGATCCAGATGCTCGCGGTCGCCAATGGCGATCAAGATATCGCCCGCTTCCAGCGGCGCGTCATGGGACGGATTGAAGACCATGTGTCCTGAAGTCTTCTTGATGGCGACAATAATCACGCCCAGGTCCTGGCGGAGGCGGCTGTATTGCAGCGTGGAGCCCGCCAGGCTGCTTTTTTCGCCGACCTTCGTCTCCTCGATCTGAAGACGCGAGTGCTCGGTCTTGGTGGCCAGCTCGATGAAGTCCACGACGGTGGGACGCAGCACGGCATGCGCCACACGCGTGCCGCCGATCTGATACGGCGAGACGACACGGCTTGCCCCCGCGCGCGTCAGCTTCTGCTCGG
>DASZFN010000135.1:0-9755 GCA_035939715.1 Gemmataceae bacterium
AATCGGGACCGGCCCCCATTCCGCTTTTGACGGCGCAGCTTGTGCCGCAAAACTCCGCGGCTGTGCAGATCGCCGTCGTCGCTGCCCTTGGCCGGCTGGACGACGACCAGGTGCCGCACGAGCTGCTGAACCGCTGGGCAACGATCACTCCCGCCTTGCGCGCCCAATCGTTGGACGTGCTCTTCAGCCGACAGCGCTGGCTCCGCCTTCTCGTGGACAGTATGGGAAAGGGGCAGGTTCCAGCCAACCAGCTGGATGCGGCCCGCCGGCAGATGCTGCTGCAGCATAAGGAAGCCTCCATCCGTGAAGCCGCAGCCAGGCTCTTCGCCGGTGCCACCAACCCGGATCGCAAGAAGGTCCTGGATGAATTCCGCGCCGTCACGGAAATGATAGGCGACCACTCCCGCGGCAAAGCCGTTTTTGCCAAGCGCTGCGCCACCTGCCACCAGCTCGAAGGCGTCGGCTTCGCGGTCGGACCGGATCTCGCCTCCATGAACAACAAATCGCCGGCCGTGCTGCTCATCGCGATTCTCGATCCCAATCAGGCCGTGGATAATCGCTATCTGCAATATCTCGCCGCGACCAGGGACGGCCGGATTCACAACGGCATTCTCGTCAGCGAGAACTCCAATACCGTCACGCTGAAAGAGCAGGAAGGCAAGGAGAAAGTCCTTCTGCGCAGCGAGCTCGAGGAGCTGCGCAGCACCGGCAAATCGCTCATGCCCGAAGGGCTGGAAAAAGATCTGACCCGCCAGGATCTGGCCGATGTGATCGCCTATTTGCGTGTCAGCGGACCGCCGCGAAAAGAGCTGGCCGGCAACAAGCCCATCTTTGTCAAGCCGGCGGCCGACGGTTCCATCACGCTTCCGGCGACGGCCGCCGAAATCTATGGAGGCGACATCACCTTTGAGCAGCCCTTCCAGAATATCGGCTGCTGGCACGGCGAGCACGACTTCGCGGCCTGGACCGTCGAAATGGACAGGGATGCCAAATACGAGGTGTATCTCGACTATGCGTGCCACGATTCGGTCGCCGGCAATGCTTTCGTGCTGGAAGGAGGCGAGCCGGCGTTGCACGCCCGGGCAGGAGGCACAGGAGGCTGGGACAAGTATCGTCAAATCAAGATCGGCACGCTGGCGCTGAAAGCTGGTACGAGGCGAATCGTGCTACGTCCCAACGAGCCGATCACCGGGGCGCTGCTGGATCTGCGCGCCATCCGCCTGGTCATAGCCACGAAGTGAGCGCGAAATTACCGCGCGCGACGGTCCTGCTGGCTGCTCGAAAGCTCGAGATCGTAGACCCCCTTGGGATCCGGGACCGTCTGCCGCAGCGGCGTTTTCTCGAATTCACCATAATCGCCCGGCAGCCCCTTGACGTTGTTCTGAAGGGCCCGGTTCTGGTTCGCCATCATCTCCTGGTACATTATCTTCTTCATGGCCTCCTTGTCGGAACGATCGGGTTGCGGCAGAGCCGTCCGCGGGGTTTTCTTGACCACGACCCGATATTCGCCGCGCAGGGCGCCGTCCCCGGGCTTGTACGTCGTCAGCGAGAACTTGCCCTCGTTGTCGGTAATGCCCACCGCCGAGTGACCGCCGTCTTCCGGCACAAATTCGACGGAGGCGCCGGAAAGGGGCGCACCATCAAGCGTTACCTTGCCCTTGATGCCCATCGGTTTGCTGCCGCATCCCGTTACCGCCAGAAGCGCGACCGCGACTGCGACAAGGCAAGCAAGTTTGGCCTTCGCTAGAAACATAATTTACGCCTCTGTGTAGCCATGCTGGAGTCCTCGGAGTCCCGGCAAAGCGATTCTTGGTGTGGGTCTTTGGCCGAAGCTTCCGAGGACTCCAGTCCCGGCCACCTGAACTCTGGCGAGTTCAGCCACCGAAGCAATTCGCGACGCACACTGCTACTGAAAAATCATGGCGGCGGTGTGACGGACTGCTGGTCATTGCGGCAGCCCAGGAGTTGGTACACCTTGTGATCGATGATGTCCGGCAGCCAGCGGACGTGGCCGTCGCAGAACACGAAGTTCGCTCCCGTGTCGTGATTGGATTTGAACCCCTGCGACACGGCCCAGTTATCGATGAATCGTTCCGGGGGATTGCACCAGTCCGTGCCGCTGGTCTTCCAGTTGATGGGGATGATTGTGGAGGCGCCGGCGGTGCCGCCGTTAAAGTTCGTCCAGTAGTCGCCGAACATCGCTCCCATGTCTTTCATGAGGCCGTTTTCCCCGGGCAAGCTTTCGCCGATCATGATCGTATTGGAAGTCCCGTCCGAGATGCTTTGGATGGTGATCTTGGCGCCGCCGTGATTGAAGATGCCCCGGACGTCAGCGGCGCTAGTTGTGTCGCCATTGGGAGTGCTGGGCAGGATGCCGATCTGGGGCATGTTGCACCATGACTGGAAGGTGTTGTCCCCGCAAGGTCCGGCCGTACATTGCGGGCCGCAGCTGCCCACGTAGTTGCTGTAATTCGGCGAATCGGGATTGAAGTCGTCGCTCGGGCAGCGCAGATACTTGAGCTTGCAGGGCAGCAGCCCCGATTTCACGGCCTCGCCGATCGTGTTGAAGCCCTTCGTATCCATCTTGGGCAGGTTGTTGAAGACGATGCCCTGTTCCATGTACGGCATGGTGAAAATCAGCCACGTTCCCTTGTCGGCTTGCCACCATTGCATGGGCGGGTTGCTGTAGGCGCCCGGTGGGAACTGAAGATGGTCACCGTGATAGGCGGTGCAGGCAAGGCCGAATTGCTTGAGATTGTTCTGACACTTGATGCGGTTTGCCGCCTCGCGAGCCCGCTGCACCGCCGGCATCAGCAAACCAATAAGGATGGCAATAATGGCGATCACCACCAGCAATTCAACCAGGGTAAACCCCTTGCCGGTCAACCATCGCCCTCTAACGGAGAATCGTGACATGGCCGCATTCCTCGAAAAAGAAAAAGAAAATGAGACAACGGCAATCTTAATTACTTACCCGGCAACGCCTTTTCCAGATCGTTCCGACAGCGTACGCGTTACGCGTGACGCGCGTCACCGCCAGGTACCTGCCATGGTAACCAAACAGGGCAAGTTCAAGCAAGAAATTTCGCCAGAAAGGCAAGATCGGCAACAGCCGCCAGAATGGCTTGCGAATAGCTTTATGACGTGTGAACAGTGGACGCCGTCACATAGGGCTCGCCACCGCGGCACGGCAAGGCGGGGTTCGCCACCGCGGGGCTTGCCCGGCTTGCCCCCGCGGAGCGATGATTTGTCAGCCAAATCGCTGCCAAATCAAAACCGGCTGCCACCGCGGGGCTTGTCCGGCCTGTCCCCGCGGAGCAGTGATTGGCCGGCTGAACAGGAACGAACCCCGCAACGGGGGGAACAGAATGACCCCCTCGGCGTCTAATTCCTATCAGGCAACTCGCCCGCGCCGCACTCCAACGCTTGCTGCAGCTCGTTTTCCAGGCGTGACTTCACGAGGGCGACAACTTCGGGCGGGCCGCCGAACTCTTCCTTGGCATACGCCAGCACCGCGCGGAAGTATTTCTCATCCGGGCAGATGCAGCACTTTGCCGGAGTCTGACCAGGCTTGTTATCGACCATCTGAGCAAAGCGCTCTGCCGCTTGCCACAGCGATACGCGCCCGGCCACCACCTCGGTGGCGATTTGCCGTTTTATCGCGATGCGCCCAAGCATCTTGACATTCTTGTCATCCAGTTGCTGTTGCTTTTCCAGCTCCTGGCGCAAGGTCATCCGCAGCCGCGGCAAGCTGCACAGCTCGCCGCCGAGCCCCGGCAAACCGCCGGGATGGAGCAGGTTGAGCCCGAGGCCGGCAACGCTCAGAGCGATGGTGCAAACGGCGAAGCGCAGGACTGCGTTCAAGGTAGTCTCCTCTTCAGTTCAGTTACCAAGGTTGATCAGGAACGATTGCCGCCCAGGAGAGTGCGACAAGCGAAGGCCTTGGGAGGGTAGTGGGCGGGCCTTCGGTGAGTAAGCAAACGCAAAACACTCATGGCTCTTCATTCATGAACTTTGAGTCCTGTCCTCTTATCCGACAAACTCCAAAAAATGCGGCCGTGCGGTGGCGGGTGCTCGCCCGCCATAACGCACGGCCGGCCGGGAGTGAGGTCTCTCCATGAATCGTGTTTGCTCCGGCCCATGAGAAAGCAACTCATGTGCCATTCCAAAAGAGCAATTTCGCCCTGCTTCTAAAGCCTTTGTGCCTTGGCTTTTCCGTCAGGTGGCCAGTGAGATGCGAATGCCGCAGACGCCAGGCGGCTGCTTACAGGTTAGGCAGCGCTAGCCGGATTATTGGCAAGAAAAAAGAGGCCCCGCCTTCATAGACGGGGCCTTTGGTCTTTCACAAATTGCTAACTCAAGCCGTCATTATCTTTTGCTCGTCTTCTTGCTCGTCAGCTCATCGGCGAGCGCTTCCGCATCGTAAACCTTGCGCAGCGCTTCGACGATGCCCGGCGAGCAGACCGACACGGCGCGGGCCACCTTCTCGTCGTAGACGAAGTCGAGCACCAGCGACTGGATGTTGCCGTCGAAGATGATGCCGACCAGCTCGGCATTGCGGTTGATGACCGGGCTGCCGGAGTTGCCGCCGATGATGTCTGCGGTGCAGACGAAGTTGAGCGGCGTGTTGAGGTCAAGCTTGTCCTTGCGCTCGATCCAGCGCTTCGGCAGGTTGAACGGCTCCTTGTCGTGGTGCTCCGCCGAGCGTTCGTACAGGCCGGCGAAGGTCGTCTCGAACGGCACCGGCTTGCCGTTTTCCTCATAGCCCTTGACCACGCCGAACGCCAGCCGCAGCGTGAAAGTGGCATCAGGGTAGGTGCTGCTTCCCTCGATCACATACTTGGCATGCGCGATCTGGGCATAGGCCTGCTTCTTGACCTCGTCCTGCTCCTCCATGATCTTGCGCACCGCCCGTGCTTCCGGATCCACGAGCATCGCGAGCTTGACCATCGGATCGGTCGATTCCTGGATGGTCTTGAGTCCTCCTTGGTAAAGGCGCTTGCGCTCTGCCACGCTCTTGAGCTTGGTGCCGGTGATCAGCTCGGTGGCGCGCTCGGTCGGCGACTTGCCGGCCAGCACCTCCTGCACGAGCTTATTGTCATAGCCCAGCTTCTCGGCCAGGAAAGTCAGGGACGAGGCCAGGCGGGCTTGTTCGAGGGTATCATAGATCGGTTCCTCGGAGAAAAGCGATTGCTCCAGGGATTCGCGATTGGAGTCGCGGTATTCACGCAGGCGCTCTTTATTTGGCTTGGGCGTTTCCTCCGCGGCCTGCACCAGGGTCCGGGCAATGCCGAAATACGAAGTGAGGAACCCCGAGGCGCCGCCGCGGCCGGCGCCGATCATCGTGGATTTCGCCAGGTGCTCCGACTCGACCTTGACGGCTTGCGCGATGCGATCCCAGGCGGTGCTCACCGTTTTCAATTCGGGATTCGCCTCGACGGCTGCGCGCAGAGCCTTTTCCTGAGCTTGTTTCTTGGACATGATGGCCGGATCGAGCAGGCCCGCCAGCCCGCCGTCGCGCGCCTTGCGGCTATTCTGCACGCCGAACAGCAGTTCTCTGGCCTGGCGGGCATTTTCATCGCTGCGCGCGCTGTAAGCGGTGAGCAAGACCTCCTGCCGATAGAGCCGCTCGAGCAAGAACGGGAAACTCTGATCGCGCATGAACTCCAGCTCTGTGACCGTGTCCAGCCGGCTGGTGCGCCCCGGATGTCCCGACACAAACACCAGCTCGCCGTCCTTCGCGCCCGCCTGGCTCCAGGTCAGGAAGTGTTCGGGCTTGACCGCCTGATCGTTTTCGTAGACACGGAAGAAACAGATATCGAGGTCATAGCGCGGGTATTCAAAGTTATCCGGGTCGCCGCCGAAGAAGGCGATCTGTTGCTCCGGGGCGAAGACGAGGCGGACGTCCGTGTACTTCTTGAAGCGATACAGGTGATACTGGCCGCCGTTATAGAGCGTGACGACGTCACTGCGCAGCTTGGTTTTGTCCAGCGATTCCTTCTCGATCTCGGCCATGATGCCGCGCCGGGCGTCGGCAGACTGCTTGGCGTCCATGTCCGGCTTGACCGCGGCGTTGACGCGCTCGGTCACGTCCTCGATGTTCATGAGAACATTCAATTCCAGGTCGATGCACTTCTTCTCCTCACCCCGCGATTTGGCATAGAAGCCGTCGCGCAGATAGTTATGGTCCTTGTCGCCGAACTTCTGCAAGCTATCGGCGCCGACGTGGTGATTGGTCATCACCAACCCGTCCGCCGAGACAAACGACCCCGAGCCGCCGGAGTTGAAGCGCACGGAAGATTTCTGCACATGCTCCAACCACTTGTCCGTCGCGTCGAAGTTGTATTTGTCCTTGAGCAGCTTGCGCGGCGGGTTGTTGAACAGCCACATGCCTTCGTCGGCATGAATGGCTAATACGGTGCTGCCGAAAAAGGCCATCGCCAGAACGAAGCAGACTATAAGTTTCATGGGTCATTTCCTCCAATGCAGTTCAAAAACAAAGAATGAAACCGTGTAGATTGTCGTGCGAGCCGGTTCATGGGCCTGGTTCGCCAAGTTCGGCCGTCTCCGCCGGCGTCCTGCGCCCGCCTATGAGCAGCAGAATCAAGGCCAACACGCCAAAGGCGGCCACTGCTATTATTTTAGCCTCAGGCATGTCTTCCCAACCCTTGCTGAAATGCTCGCCCAGGTTCGCACGGTCCCTGAGATCAGTGGGGAGACCCAGGAAGCCAACCGAGGCTGCCATCACCAGGAAGCCCCAAAGCAGGCCGCAGAGTGTGCCGCCGGCGATATAGCCGCTGGAGAGAAGCACGCCGGGACTGGTTTCGGTCTCGGCCTCGGAAGCCGACACGCCGCGCATGCGGTCAGTCGCCCAGCGCAGCAGCCCGCCAAAGAAGATCGGCGTAGCCGTTCCGAGACCGAGGTACATGCCCACGGCGACCGGCAGAGCCGAAACGGCCATTAGCTCCAGGGCGACGGCGATCAAGGCGCCGCCGGCCACCAGCGCCCACTCGAGCTTGCCGCCCAGGATGCCCTCGATGATCAGCGCGAACAGCTGAGGCTGCGGAGCCTTGAACGGTTCGGGCGCCTTCTTGCCGTTATCCATGAGGGCTGCTTCACGCTTGATGGGCACGTCGATCTTGTAGGTAAGACGTCCCTCGTCATCGGCGAGATACCATCCCTTCGGCACGCCTGCGTACCGGCCCTCGTCGAGGTAGACTTTGCGATACTCCTTGCCGTCTTCCCCGGCATACGGTTGTCCTACGTTTTGCTGCGGGGCGTCGGCAGGCACCGTGATTTTGACATTGGCAAAACCTTTCTTGGTATAGTGCGTTCCGCCGATGTTCAGGGCAAGCATCGTCCCGCCGATGACCACGGCCGACGTCAGTGTTCCAATCAGGATGGCGTACTGCTGGGATTTGGGCGTCGCCCCCACAAGGTAGCCCGTCTTCAGGTCTTGCGAAGTCGTGCCGCCGTTGGACGAGGCGATGCACACAACCCCTGCCACGGACAGCGCGGTCAGCATCGCCGACGTGTCGCGGCGGCCGACCAGCACGAAGATAAGGCATGTCAGCAGAAGCGTGGCGATCGTCATGCCCGAGATCGGGTTGGAAGAAGACCCGACCTCGCCGGTCAGGCGTGACGACACGGTGACGAACAGGAAGCCAAACAGCAGGATCATGATGGCGCCAAGGACTCCCTCGAGGCTGAGACCGAGGCCGAGTTGCGGCACCGCGGCCAGCACAATGACCAGGGCTAGGCTGCCAAATGCCACCACACTCATGGGCAGGTCTCGCTCCGTACGTGCCGCGGATATGCCGCCGGCGGCTGTGGAGCGCAGGTCGCGCAGGCCGGACACAATGGAGCTGATAATCAACGGCAGGGCGCGGCACATGCTGATGATGCCGCCCGCGGCCACGGCCCCTGCACCGATGTAGCGCAGGTACCACTTGTAGATGTCATTGGGCCCCATGTTGCGAATCAGGCCCTTGTCCTGTCCGGTCTTTTCGTCAATGACCGATTCGGCCGGCTTCACCACCTGCGTGAGGCTCTCTCCGAACGTGGCAATGAGCGGCCCAATGACGAAGAAGGACAGCACCGCGCCGGCCATCATCAGGCAGGCGATGCGCGGGCCGATCAGGTAGCCGACACCCATCATTTCCGGGGACAGATCGCCGCTAATGGCTGCTCCCTTCAGGCCGACCTTGTTCCCGGCCTTGTCCACGCTGAAGAGGTTCTGCGACGGCTCGCCGGGCCAGAGCTGGAACGCAGCGGCCAGCAGCTTGTGCACAAAGGCGATGCCGAAGCCGATGAAAACCATCTGTGCCGAAGAGCCGCCTCTTTCACCCGCCACCAGCACCTCGGCGCAGGCCGTGCCCTCCGGATATTTCAGTTTGCCGTGTTGTTTCACGATAAATGCCCGGCGCAGGGGGATCATCATGAGGATGCCTAGCAGCCCGCCGAGCACCGAAATGGTCATGACGCGGACCCAGTGCATTTCAAAGCCCAGAAGCAACAGGGCCGGCATGGTGACGCCGACGCCAAAGGCAATCGATTCACCGGCCGAGCCGGTCGTCTGCACGATGTTGTTCTCCAGGACAGTGGCGCGACGGAACCCGAACACCTTGGAAAACGCGCGGAAGAGCGTGATGGACAAAACGGCGATCGGCACGGAAGCCGAGACGGTCATGCCAACCTTGAGCAGGAGGTAAAGAGAAGAGGCGCCGAAGATGATTCCCAGAAAGGCGCCGACCAGCACCGCCGGCCATGTGAATTCCGGTACGACAACGTCGTCCGGGATATACGGCTTGTGCTCGGGGGAAGATTCCTGGCCGGCCAACTTTTCCCTGGCTGGTGCTGCCATGTGCGAATCTCCAGTTAATTGGCGAGCGAACGACAATATGCCTATGATTCTACAAATGTTACGTCCGCCCGGCGGCCAGTGTGATTGCCGGGATCAGTTTTTAGCCCTGGAAGGGCGGCAGTCGATAGCCAGGCGGCGTGAGCCCCTGGTAGTAGCAGCCGAGAATCAAACAGGCGAGCCCCGGTAGGGGCGACAGTGCTGCAACGGCCGCGGGCCACTGCCGCCCCTAACGGGGCTGAATCCTGGGGCTGGCCTTTTCCAGGGGCTGACGCCGCCTGGCTATCGACTGCCGCCCCTGACGGGGCTGGGAAGCAGGTCGATCCGCTTTTTCTTTGCCGCCGCCGCCCTTGTTGCGGATAATGACCAGTGCAGCTTCCACATTCTAAAGGGAAGCACCTGAGAACCTGACTTTCCTACGAATCCCCCTGTGCAAAGGAGGCCCACCCATGACGGCGCGTCATCGTCCCGCGTTCACGCTGATTCAGCTCCTGGTCATCATCGCCATCCTGGCGATGCTGTTCGGCATGCTCTTGCCCGCCGTCATGAAGGTCCGTCAGGCGGCCAACCGGATGACATCGCAAAACAACCTCAAGCAAATTGCCCTCGCCGCCCTCAACTACGAATCCGCCTTCGCAAAATTTCCCCCCGGCAACGACGAAAACAATTTGTCCGCGACCGTTCGCTTGCTTCCCTACATCGAACAGCAAGCGGCCTATCAGCAGGTCAACTTTATGAAAGACGTGACCGATGAAGCCAATGCCCAGGTGCGCAAGATGCGTTTCCCTATTTTCCTTAGTCCGCGCGACCCGCAGCAAACGGTCAAGGACGAACTTGGCCCCACGAACTACCCGCTGTGTGCCGGCTTGCAGGCCGACATGAAAGACAATGACGG
>DASZFN010000136.1:0-5704 GCA_035939715.1 Gemmataceae bacterium
GTAGCTTCGCGCGGACGGATTGCCTTCTGTCTTGATTCAATTATGTTGCTACCCAACTGCACTTCTCTGTTCGATATGGCTGCGCGGTGGCGGCGTTTCCATGCTGCGGATAGAATCGTTCCGTCGCGTTGAAAAAGAGGCAAACCGCGTGCCAGCGTTTTGAGTTGCGCCGCCGGAGGATTTGTGGCAATGCGTGCACGCGGAGAGCCGCCGACAGCACCGCGAAAATCACGGCATCGAATGCGAGCCAGGCAAAACGAGAGTAGGTTGAGCAAACATTAGTCGCATTTTGCGCAATGTGCTACCCAAGCTAAACCGTCGTTCACCGAGGTGCCTCGGAATTCCGCTGCCGTTGGCGCAGCTTGAACAGCATTCATGCTCGCAATTCCTCAGGACAGTTGCTTAACTTCCCCGAGACAACGGATACTTCTTCTCACGCCAGCCGCGAATGCCGCCGTCCATGGAATAGACGTTGGCGTAGCCCATTTTTTGCAGATTGTCCGCGGCCAGGGCGGAGCGGAAGCCGCCGCCGCAGTAGAGGATGATCTCGGCGGTCTTGTCCGGCAGCCGCTGTTCCACGTCGCGCTCGATGACGCCTTTGCCGAGGTGGGTCGCCCCGGCGACATGGTCGGCGGCCCACTCGCTGTCCTCGCGCACGTCGACCAGGTGGAACTTCTCGCCGCGGTCGAGCTTGGCTTTCACATCGTCCACGGTCAGTTCCTTGATGCGCTTCCGGGCGTCGTCCACAATCTTGAGAAACGCCGGCGAATGATGTTGGGCCATGATGATCTCCAGGTGACTGCGGCGGCAAGTTTTTAACTTGCCGGTCACTTCGGCAAGTTGGAAACTTGCCGCCACATCCATCGAGGTTTTACAAAACTCCCAGTAGCAGCTCGGTCAGCAACTGATCCAGCCGCTCGTAGGGCAGGCGCCTTGCGGTCAGGGCCGACACGTCGAAGGTCATCTCTTTCAGCTTCTTCGCCTGGTCCTTGCTGAACTTGGCCAGCAGGCCGCGCAGGTTGGGATTGGCGCCGTGGATGTCCTTGAGCAGGTCCTGAATCTCCTTGTTGTCGTTAAATTGCCGCACCTTCTCCTGCATGATTTTGTAAGTCCGCATGTTGCGATCGACGAAATCCCACGGGTCGGCTTCGGAGCGATAGGGATGGGCGTCAAAGCCGATGGTGCCTGCGTACTTGTGGTCCACGAGCAGCTTGGTGGTGAAGAAGGCGTCCTTCAAATCGTCGCTGCCGAAGCTGAGGTCCTGATCGAAGCGGAGCGGCTTCTGGCCGTTCAGGTGGACGTCGAGCAGCTTGCCGGCATCGAGCGCCTGCGCGAACTCGTGGTAGGGATTCAGCCCGGCCATCTTGATATGCGCGGTCTCCGGGTTAATGCCGCACATGTCCGGGTGGTCCAGAGTCGCGATGAAGGCGAGGACGCTGCCGACGGTGGGCAGGTACAGGTCGCCGCGCGGCTCGTTCGGCTTGGGCTCGATGCTGAACTTGATGTCGTAATCGTTGGCGATGACGTATTCGCAGAGGAAGTTGATCGCCTCGCGGAACCACCGGGTTGCCTCGACGGGGTCCTTGCTAGCGTCCACTTCCACGCCTTCCCGGCCGCCCCAGAAGACGAAGACCTGCGTGCCGAGCTCGGCGGCCACATCGAGGGCGTTCATGACCTTCTGGGTCGCGAACAGACGGATGGCCGGATCGGTGCTGGAAAACGCGCCGTCCTTGAAGAGCGGGTGATAGAAGAGGTTGGTGGTGGCCATGGTGGCCTTGATGCCCCAGTCGCCCAGGGCCTTCTTGACGTCGCTCAGGATTTGTTTCTTCTGTTTGGCGTCGGCCTCGAAGGGGATGATGTCGTTGTCGTGAAACTCGAAGCCGTAGCAGTTCCGCTGCGCCATGCCGCGAATGCACTCCAGGGCGCCCAGCTCCGGGCGCGTCTGATCGCCGAACGGATCGCGGCCGCGGTTCTGCAAGCACCAGATGCCGAAGGCGAACTTATCCTGCTTGGTGGGAGCGTAAAAGTGCGAAGGCATGAGGGAATCCTTGGTGGCGGATGAAAAAAGGTGCGGGCACAGCCAGGCCCGTCGCCCGGCCGCGCCGATGGTCGTGTTACAATCTGCGGAGATTCTATGCGTTTTCCCGGTACCACGCCATTGTTTGCTGGATTCCGTCGGCAAAGCGCACGCGCGGCCGGTAGCCGAGCTCGGTGCGGGCCTTCTCGACGCTGAAATCCAGGTTCAGCCCGAGAAACTTCAAGCGTGCCTGCGTGAGCCGCGGCGCCTCGGTGGCGCCCCGGCGGCGCGCCCGCCCTTCCATTATCTTTGCCGCGAGCCGCGCCAGCCAGAGCGGCACGGAGCCGCCCGGCCTGTCCACGCCGGCGCCGTCGGCGATGCCATCGATGAACTGGCGTTTGCTGACGAACTCGCCGTCGGTGAGGTTGTAGACCTGGCCGATGGCCCGCGGGCTGTCGATCGCCAGGAAGATGGCATCGACAAGGTTGCCGACGTAGATGGTATTCATGGCGCCCTTGCCGCGGCCGATGTAGCGCATTTGCTTCTGGCGGAGCGCTTGCACCAGCTTGCCCAGCACCGTGCGATCGCGCGGCCCGTAAATAAAACCCGGCCGCAGGACCACGGCTGGGATGCCGTGTTCGCGCTGATACTGGAGCACGAGCTGTTCCGACTCGACCTTGGTCTGGGTGTAACCGTCCATATGCTGGGCGGGGAGCGACTCGCTCTCATCGGTGCCATAGTGATGCCGGGCCGCGTACACGCCCAGGCTGCTGAGATGGACGAAGCGCTTCAGCGGGCGTCCCTTGCACGCCTCCAGCAAGCTGCGCAGGGCCTCCACATTAACGGCGCGATAGTCCTCCACCGAACCCCAGTCGCCTACCTTGGCGGCGCAGTGGACGACGACGTCGGCGCCTTCCAGGGCGCGGCCTAGCAGATGCGCGTCCCCCAATTCGCCGCGCAGGATGGTGGCATTGAGCTTCTCCAGGAGAGCCGTGTCACTAGTAGGTCGAGCAATGGTGCGCACGGCGATGCCCCTGGCCGCACATGCCTCCGCCAGATGACCGCCGACAAACCCGGTAGCGCCGGTAATGAGATAGGAAGAGGACATAAGGGTGCTTGCGACTCACGTCTGAAAACCATGTGACCATGCAGGATGTTGCCGCATTGTACCCGACGCGCCAGCGAGGCCCCCGCTGGCGCGTTTTGAAGTTGCGCTCTTCTCTATAGCCTTGGTCTCGCCAGACCCCTGCCGGCTCGTCCGGCAGGTGAAGCAGTTCGGGGGCTAGCAGGCGCTGTTCTTTATCGTCGCCCCCTGCCGGCTTGTCCGGCAGGTGAAGGAGTTCGTCGGCTGGCTGCAGCCTGGCTGCTTGCACTGCTTCACCTGCCGGACGAGCCGGCAGGGGTCGGGGCGAACTCGGACCAGCTCTCCTAGCTGCTGAACTATTTCACCTGCCGGACAAGCCGGCAGGGGTCCTGGCTCTGTAAAAAGCGCAACTTCAAAACTGGCGCGTCGGGTTACAATCCTGCGGACACGCAGCCCATTTTGTAAGGCGGCGCGTGCCTCTCTTTTCTTGTAGGTTTGACCGTGTTTTGGCAAGGGTCAAAGCCGGCGAAACCTGGGATGGCGCGGTGATTTCGCTCCGATTACGCAAGGCGGCGACGGCTTCCGGACCGGGTTTTGACGCCCAGATGGCAGCGTGGCGCGCAAGCCAGACTTGACAGCCGGGCACCTTGTGACTATCCATCGCCCTCCCTTTGTCCGGCAATGGCCCATTCACAGGGACGACCCATGAAGGCGATGGACCGCTTGGTGACGCCGCTGCGCTGCGCTGTGATTGCGCTGGCCGGCCTGCTCGTAAGCGCCCCAGGTGTCCCGGCCCAGGAGCAACCTGCGAAGGTGCTGGTGGACGACGTGATTCCGCAGGGCAATCACCAGGTGCCCACGCAAAAAATCATCAGCCTCATCAAGACCCGGCCCGGCCTGGAATACAAGCAAGAGACCGTGGACGAAGACGTGCGCAAGCTGTATGAGACCAAGCTCTTCGCCAATATTCAGGTCCTGAAGCAGCCCATGCCGGACGGCAAGGTGAAGGTTTTCTTCCTCGTCGCCGAATATCCGAGCATCATCCAGGAAATCATCTACGACGGCGCGAAGCATCTGAAGCCGGACGAGCTGGAGAGCACCACTGGCTTGCACAAGGGCGCGCCGCTGAACCCTATCGCCAACAAGATCGCCCGCCAGTCGCTGCTGCGGCGTTATAACGAGATGGGCCGGATCTTTGCCGGCGTCGAACTGGTGGAAGGCGACAAGCCGGGCGACACACGCGTGGTTTTCCGTATCACCGAAGGCCCGGTGGTGAAAATCAAAAGCATCTCGTTCGTGGGAAATACCTTTGTCAGCGGCGCTCGCCTCAGGACGCAAATCGACTCCTCGATAACGATTCTCGGCATCGGTGGCAAATATGAGCCCGGCATGGTGGGTCGCGACGTGACCCGCCTGGAAGAATACTACCGCAGCTTTGGCTACCAGGATGTGCGCATCGGTCCCGACGTGCAGCTTGACGAAGGCCAGCGCATGGTCCATGTGACCTTTCACATCCGGGAGGGACAGCGCTATCGCGTCGCCTCGATCCAGCTCGACGGCAACAAGATTTACAGCACCGACCAGCTTCTCAAGGGCAGCAAGGTCAAGACCGGCGACTACTACAACAAGACCCAGGCCGAGGCGGACCAGAAGATCATTCAGACCGTCTACGGCTGGGGCGGCTACGGCGTGTCGGTCAAGGAGACGGACTACACCCCCTCGCCGGGACAGATCGCCGTCCACTACGAGGTCCAGGAACGCCCGGCCGCGCGGGTCGGCGAGATCAAGATCATCGGCAATACGGTGACCAAGGACAACGTGATCCGGCGGCAGGTGCCGCTGGAGCCGGGACAACCCTTGACCTATCCCGACCTGCGCACGGCGGAAGCCAACCTGGCCCGCCTGCAGATCTTCAAGAACGAGCCGCAGAACGGCGTTCGCCCGACGGTGCAAGTGCTCGATCCGGAAATCGACAGTCCGTACAAAGATGTGCTGGTCAACGTGGACGAGATGCCGACCGGCAGCCTGATGTTCGGCGTCGGCGTAAACTCGGACGCCGGCCTGACCGGCAGCATCGCCCTCAACGAGCGCAATTTCGATATCTGCCGCTGGCCCACCAGCTTTGACGATTTGCTGAGCGGCCACGCCTTTCGCGGCGCCGGCCAGGAGTTCCGCGCAGAGGCGGTGCCAGGCACGCAACTGCAGCGCTACACGGTTACCTTTCGCGAGCCCTATCTCTTCGACAGCATCTGGGGCCTGACCACGAGCGGTTATTACTACGACCGGATTTACAATGAGTACCGCGAATCCCGGCTTGGCGGACGGGTCGGCGTCTCGCGCAGGCTCGGGCCGAACTGGAGCATCTCGGAGACCTTGCGGCTGGAAGACGTGGGCATTCATGACGTGCCCTTCTGGGAGCCGTGGGAAATTCAGAAGGATGAAGGGCAGCATTTCCTCGGCGGCCTGCGCAGCAGCGTGGCTTACGATACCACGGACTCCATCCTGCGGGCCACCAAGGGCGAGCACGTCGAAGCTTCGTTCGAGCAGTTTTTCGGCGACTACACCTTTCCGCAGCTCAACTTTGAAGCCGACAAGTACTGGAC
>DASZFN010000137.1:0-8135 GCA_035939715.1 Gemmataceae bacterium
AAGGTTCAAAAGGGAGATACCTGGTACTACACGGTGCCCAAGCAAGACGCCAAGCCGGGGACAAAAACTGAAGAGCAGCGCATCTGGCAATACAAGATCGCCGCGCCCGATACCAAGCCCGAAAAGCCGGGTGAAAAAGCCTTCCGCTACGAGCTAAAGGGAATTCCGGAAGTTACGCCGGGCGAACTTAAAACCTACCGCTACGAGTTCCAAAATCGCCCTGGCGAGAAGGCGGCTCCGAAGGCCTCGCCGAGCGACCGGGCCGGCGATCTGGAAAAGAAGATTGACCGCCTGCAGAAGGAGATCGAGGAACTCAAGGACGCGTTGAAAAGAAGCCGGTCGCAGCTGCCCGCCATTTCGAGCGGCTCGTCGGCAGCCCGGTAATTCTCCTGCTAATCAAGCTCCCCTCACAGTCCAATGTTGCTCGGCCGGTCAACCGGGCGAGCAACATTGGCACTTTCCGCCAGAAATCCATTTCTTCGGACCAGGATTATGCCGCGGTTCGGCTTGACAAAGCGGCTGTTAAATAGCATCTTTTCACGTGAGAGCAAGTTGGCGAGTTGCCCGTTCCCGTCGCGTTGCCGGTTCACGTCTTGATTCAGCGACGTTGCCGTTAGCCCGTTAACCTCACGAGATGCTGCACCATGTTCATGGCTGCGGCTGAATTATTCTCTGTGCCCCTGGTGCGCGCCCGAATTATTGCCCCACAGGAGTTTTCCATGGTCCGGCGTGACAGTTCGTACGTTCGGCTGGCGGCGCTTGGCATTTTGTGGACAGGTCTCGCGGCCGCGGCGCGCGGCGACGAACCGGCGAAAACACGCGTGGAACCAGTCCGCATCGGCCTGGCGAGCAGTCTGGCGCGCGACACGCCTGAGGCCCTGGTGCAGATTATCCTGGAACCGTTCGCTTCGCTCATGGAAGCGCAGACCGGCGTGCCCGGGCAGATGGTCATGGGGGGCGATGCCCGCAACCTCTCTCAGCGCCTGCAAAGCAACCACTTTCAGCTAGCCGTCTTCCAGGGCGTGGAGTTCGCCTGGGCCCAGCAAGAGTGCCCGGAGCTGAGGCCGCTCATGATTGCGGTCAACAAGCGGCGGCAACTGGAAGCCTGCCTCGTGGTCCGCAGCGACAGCGTGGCGACGACCTGGGACGACCTAAGGCACAAGGACGTGGCCCTGCCGCGACACAGCCGGGAGCACTGCCACCTGTTCCTGCAACGCTCCTGCCGCGAGCGTGGCCTGGAGATGGAGCAGTTCTTTGCACATATCGACAGGCCGCGCGGCGTAGAGCTCGGGCTGGACGATGTGGTGCGCGGCAAGGTTCAGGCGGCCGTGGTGGATTCGGTTGGCCTGGCATCATACCAGCACGAGAAGCCGGGCTGCTTCGAGCGCCTCAAGACCATCAAGGTTTCAGAGACGTTTCCCGCCGCCGTCGTGGTCTATTATCCGGGGCGGCTGAGCGCCGCCAGGCTGGATCGCTTCAAAGACGGCATGGCGCGGGCCAACGAAACCGCCGTCGGCCGTCAACTCCTGGCCGCGGTCCGCTGGACCGGATTTGAGCCGGTGCCCGCCGATTACCAGAAGACCCTAACGGACATCCGCAGAGCCTATCCCCCGCCAACGCCGGCCGAGCGCACCGCCGGCCGAGCGAAGACGGCAAACGGCGATTGATTCCTGGCGCCTAAATTGCCATCGGCTCGCCCCGGCTGTCTTCTGCAGTAGGCGTCGGTTTGAGGGGACCGAGGCGGAGAATCTCCGGCCAGGTCCAGGCCACGGTCAGGACGACCAGGATGGTGCCGATGCCGCCGCCGACCACGGAAGCCACCGAGCCAAAAAGCTGAGCCGTGATCCCCGATTCGAATGCGCCCAGCTCATTCGACGAAACAATAAACACCGCATTCACGGCCGTGACCCGGCCGCGCAGCTCGTCCGGCGTCAAGACTTGCACCAACGTGCCGCGAATCACCACGCTGATGTTGTCCAGCGCACCGGTCAGCGCCAGCAGCACAAAAGAAAGCAGAAAAATCTTCGACAGGCCAAAGCCGATGGTGGCCGCGCCGAAACCGGCCACGGCCCAGAGCAGCGCGCGGCCCGGCCGCCGCAGCGGCGGCCGGTGCGCCAGCACCAGCGCCATCCCCAGCGCCCCCAGCGACGGCGCCGCCCGCAGCCAGCCCAGTCCCGTGGCGCCCACGTGCAAGATATCCTCGGCGAAAATCGGCAACAACGCGGTCGCGCCACCCAAAAGGACAGCGAATAGATCCAGCGTGATGGTCGCCAGCACCGGCTTGGTCTGCCAGACGAAGCGTAGTCCGCCCAGGAATGACATCAGAGAGGTCGCTTCCTTCACGGGCCGCGTGGTGCGTAGCCGGATGGTGAGCATTAATCCGGCGCAGGCCAGGGCACAACAGGCAGCCAGCAGGTAATCGCCCGCCGCGCTCCCCGTGGCCGCGATCACCAGGCCGCCGAGCGCCGGACCCACGACGCTGGCCACCTGCCAGGTGCTGCTATTCCAGGTGATGGCATTGTGCAGTTCCGCGTCGCTGACCACGCTGGGAAGCAGAGACCAGCGGGCGGGGAAGTTGAAGGCCTGGCAAATGCCGCCGACGAGCAGGCAGGCATAGATCAAGGGCAGCACCGCCGGGCCGTGCAGGAAAGACAGCAACGCCAGCCCAAGGGAGGCGACAGCCATGCCCGTTTGCGACGCCAGCACCAGGCGCCTGCGGTCAAAGCGATCGGCCGCGTGACCCGCAGGCAGAGCGAGGAGAAAGACCGGCAGGAATTGCACCAGGCCGACCATGCCCAGCGCCGTGGCGGAATGGGTGCGCTGGTAGAGATCCCAGCCGATGGCGACACTCTGCATTTCGTGGCCGGCGCTGGCGAGCAAGCTGCCGAGCAGCAGCCGGCGATAATGGGGATTGCGTAACGCCGCGTAGGCGTCGTGACCGTCCTGCATTCCGTCTACCGCTTTGGGCCAAAGGGGCTCGTTCAGATGCCGCGGCGTTTGACGGCCAGCTTCCCGTCATCGATGAGGCGCTCGAGCGCGTCGCGATCGGGCGTCTGCGACGGCACGCCGCCGGCCGGCACTTCCAGTTTCGAGACCCAGGCGACGGCATTCAGGAGCAGCGTGCGAAAGTTGTCGTCGGCCAGGTTGCTGTGCTTGTGCAGGCCGGTGAAGCCGAAGCCGCGGCCGCCGTCGGGCCGCTCGAAGGCCCAGGCCATGACCTGCTTGCGGCCGGCGGACACGTCCTGCCAGACGGCTGGATTGCCGACGTGCGAGCTGGCCTGTTTGCCGCCGCCCTGGATCGTGTTCAAGGGCGGCAGCGCCGCGAGGATGGGCGTCACGCCCTTCATTCCCTCGACAAAACGCATGTGATAGTACCATTCGTCATTGATCTTGAACGGCTTCACGCCGCGCGTGACGGCGTGCTCGGGCAGTTCCTTGAACTCCGGCGTCCACCAGGGATTGACCGACCAGAACGGCTCGAAGTAGCCGCCCAGCCATTTGAGATAGGCTTGTCCCTGCGCGCCTTTGTTGACCTCCACGCCATAGTGAATGGCCATGAAACCGGCGCCGCGCTCGGTGGCTTCCCGGACCGCGTCGTTGACGGCGGAGCCGCCGTGATTCAGGAGAACGATGACGACGTCGGCATGCTTGAGGTCCTTTGGCCACTTGTCCTTGGTGTAGACCACCGCGTAGGCCTGGGGATAATGGGCATTGATGGTCCGGGCCAGGTAAAGGGCGGCGGCCAGGAATTCATGATTGCCGCGCGCTCCATGCGGAGCCGTGTCGGCAACGAAGACGATCTTCTTCACCCCCTGGGCCGTCCTCTGCGCCTCGTAGTCGAAGATGTCGCGCCCCTTCGTGTCCGCCGCGGCGCCGGCGGCGACAGGCAACGCGATGCCCAGCATCACGAATACAAGCTTTGTCCAAAAGTGCGAGCAGCAAAATCGCAGAGGCATGGCCGGACCTGACCTTTGAAGTTCGGGGGGGCACAGATGACCCGAACGAATTGCCGGGGGTGGCGTGTTCGTAGAACGGAATTCATTCCGTTCAGCACCGAGATCCCGGGCTGCTCCCGACTTCCCGGTGTAGAACGGAATGAATTCCGTTCTACGAGGCGGCCGAGGGGGTCGCCATGAAGGTCATGGTACATGACCGTGTGTCCATTGGCTACGGAACACGAGGCATGCCGATGTTGGCAGAGTTCGTTGGACGGCTCAGCTATCGCCGCGCATGACGTAGCCCTCGCCCCAGCGCGTGAGGATGAGGGGTGGATCATAACCGCGGTCGATCTTCTTGCGGAGATGGCGGATGAAGACATCGACGACATTCGAGGTCTGCTGCTCGTTTTGATCGTAGAGATGCTGCCAGATCATCGAGCGGCTGATCACCTTGCCGCGATGGCGCGCCAGCAGGTGCAAGAGCGCGTACTCGCGCGGCGTGACATAAATGGAATTACCGGCGCGCTTGACGCTGTGGGCGCCGGTGTCGATTTCCAGATCGTGAACCCGCAAGATCGGCTCGTCCCGGTGTTGCTCGCCGCGACGCATGAGCACGCGCAACCGCGCCACCAGCTCCTTCAGCGCAAACGGTTTGGTCAGGTAATCGTCGGCGCCGAGATCGAGGCCGCGCACCTTGTCCTCAAGGCCGTGCCGCGCCGTGAGCACCACGACGTGCGACCTGAGCCCCGCCTTCCGCCAGCGCTGCAGCAGAGACAGGCCGTCTTCCCTGGGCAACATCAGGTCCAGGAGGATGACGTCGAATTGGCCGCCGGCGGCCTTGACGGCCCCCTGCTCACCGTCGTAGGCGACCTCGACGGCGAAGCCCTCCTCCTCGAGCCCCTGTTTGAGCGCTCGGACCAGCGGCTTATGGTCTTCAACGATGAGTACGCGCACGATGGTTGGCCTTCGCGGTTCCGTGACTTCTTCCAGGCAAACGGACAGGTTGTCCGGCGGATATTGAGAGAGCCGCGGGTGTGAGTGGGTACCAACAAGATCACGCCCCGCGGTCTCCCTCAAGACGCACCCGTGTTTGCTTTGTGCGTGCGGAGTTTACCGGCACCCCGTCCTCGGTAGGCTTTAGGCTGGTGCAGGCAGTTCGCGCACGGCCATATAGTAGAGAACGAAGGCGCGTGCCCGGAACGAGCGCGAATTTTTACGGAATTGCGGAAAGAGGAAAAAGCAGCCGCCGAAGCGCGGCTGGGATTAGCCTGCCCCTTGCAGAAGGAATTGCAGCTCGCCGTCGCGTAACGGTTCGGTCAGCTCACAGCCGGAACGCCACTCGGAGTCGGGCGCCGGGCTGACGTTGGTGACGCGCGCCTCCAGATGCCGGTCGCGCTGCCAGCCAGGGCTCATGACAACGAGCTGGACCATGGTGCCCGGGGGATATTTGCGTCGCGTCACAATAGCAATGCCGTTGCGCGAAACATCCACGACCTTGGCCATCACCCAGGTGTCGCCGCAGCGCGTCTCCTTGACTTCGGTCCGGTACAGAACTTTAAGGCGGCAGCCGTAGCGGCCTTCTGACCGGCGCTCTTCGGGAAGGGAATCAAGCGGGTCAGTATCGGGCAGCGTCTGCGCAGTCGACATGCCATGGATCTCCTGAGACGAACAGCTACTGGAACGCTAGCTCAAGTTCGGCAAGAAATCAAATCGCCGTAGCCGTGCCGAGAGCCCGAACTATCGCAAGATTTGACGGCCACGGGCCTATGAACTAGGTTCAAGTAATCGCTTCACCGGCCCCGCATGGGGCAGAGTAGCCATGCTGGGTCAGATGCCTCTCCGCCTACGGAATCGAGATCACGTCATGCTCACGGAGCACGAGCCAACCGGATGGGTGTCGTGTCCTTGCCCGGAAGATCCGAATTGGGAAGCCGGCACGGCCCAGTACGCCATGACGAAACTGGAAAACGTCTCGGTGGCCGGTGTGCACATCGTCCTGCATCGCCAACCCCGTCCCGGCATGCTGTTGACCATTGAATTCCTGCGCGCGCCAAAGAGCTTCGCGCCTCCCGTGACGGCTCGCGTGATGCAGGTGCGCAAACACGTCCGGAGCGGCTGGCTGGTGGAATGTGAATTTTTGCGGAAGTTAAGCGATGATGAGCTGCACGCCGCCCTGGCACCGCCGGCACCTCTGAAGGCGACGTGCTGATTCGCGGAGCGGCACCATTAAGCCTTTCACGCCAAACTTTGGCACCGGCCGTCCCGCCTTTTTGACAACCCTGGTTGGAATCGGGGTAGCAATAACAAGGCGGCTTGCTATAGTAGCGCGACAGCGATCCCAGGCGTCGCGGTGCACCGCCGCGCCGCACACAAATGCAGGAGAACCCGGACACGGAAGTCCAGTGCGAACCCTTCGACGCATCTTCGAGTTCTTGGCACCCCATCGCGGTCGGGTTCTGGCAGCCTTCGGGCTGGCGATTCTCGCCTGTCTGCTCAACCTCCCTTTGCCGCTGCTGATCCAGGGACTCGTCGATCACGCCGCCGCCGTTGGCGGCGCAACGGCTCTGCCGCTCTACGCGGTGGGGCTGCTAGCCGTGTTCGCGCTGCAAGCCGGCGTCGGGCTCGCCAATACCTTCATGATCGGCCGCGTGGGCCTGAACGTGGTGCGCGATCTGCGGCACCGTCTCTATGCCCATCTGCAGAAAGCAAGCTTATCCTTTTACGATCGCACCGCCAGCGGCACGATCATCTCGCGCCTCATGGACGACGTGGCCACCGTGCAGAACCTGGTCACCGGCCAGACCCTCACCATCCTGAGCGATCTCGGCACCACGGCGGTCGTTTCCGCCTGGCTATTGACCAGCAATCCGCGTCTTTTTCTGGGCGTGCTGGCCTCCTTGCCGTTTTACGTGGTGAGTTTCCGCTGGTTTCGCCGCCGCATTCGTGCCGGCAGCATCGCGGTGCGCGACCACCTGGATACAATCTTTGGCCACCTGAAACAAAAGTTTGACGGCGTACTCACCGTCAAGGCCTGCGCCCGCGATGCCGCGGAGATGGCGGAGTTTGCCGGACAGATTCACGCCGCGCACGGGCCGCGTCTGAAGCTGGACCGGCTGAGCGCCGGCTTCTCGAGTCTGAGCGTGGCGACCAGCGGCATCGGCACTTGCCTGGTATTCTCCATCGGCGCCTTCGAGGCCCTGCACGGCCGCATGACGCCCGGCCAGGTGGTCGCGGCGGCGGCTCTGGCCGCCTTGCTGTTCGGTCCGGTCGCGCGCCTCGCCGACCTGGCCTCTGTATTTGAACAAGCGTCGGCCAGCCTGGAGCGCCTCGATGAAATCCTGCGTGAGCAGCCGGATGTCACCGAAGCCGCCCAGCCGGCGCCGCTGGCACGGGTCCGCGGCCTGATCGAATTCGATCGCGTGAGCTTCGGTTACCAGACCGGTCAACCCGTGGTCTGGGACATCCGGCTGCGCGTGGAGCCCGGCATGAAGATCGCCCTGGTCGGTCCAACCGGCTGCGGCAAAACCACGCTGCTGAACCTGCTGTTGCGCTTCTACGACCCGACCTGGGGCGAAATCCGGCTGGATGGTAAGCCCATTCGCGCGCTGGCGCTTGCCGAGCTAAGGCGGCAAATCGGCGTGGTGCCCCAGGACGCCGTGGTCTTCCGCCAGAGCCTCGCGGACAATATCCGCTACGGCGCGCCGGGCGCAGATGATCGGCGCGTACACGCCGCCGCCCGCGCCGCGCTCGTGCACGAGTTCGCCATGCGCTTGCCGGACGGCTATGACACATTGGTGGGCGAAGGCGCGCACAAGCTTAGTCAGGGGGAGCGGCAGCGCGTCGCCATCGCCCGCGCCCTGTGCATCGATCCGGCGGTCATCCTGTTCGACGAGGCCACCAGCTCGCTTGACAGCGCCGGCGAGTTGCTTATCCAGGCCGCGCTCGCTAACCTGCTGCGCAACCGGACCGCGTTCATCATCGCGCATCGGCTGGCCACCGTCATCGACGCGGATTGCATCGTGGTCATGGACGGCGGCGAAATCATGCAAATGGGCACGCACGCGGAACTGCTCGCAGACGCCGACGGTTTGTACCGCCAACTCTGCGTGCGGCAGTTCGGCTCGCCGGAGCGCGATGTAAGCAAGACAAACTCTGTGGCGTAATCGGCGTGGGCGTACAGGAGAAGAAGAGCAGCGG
>DASZFN010000138.1:0-6375 GCA_035939715.1 Gemmataceae bacterium
CGCCCGTGCCGTTCAACTGGACAATCAACCACGGAATCAGAACACGACAAGGAAGGATGTCCCGTATCGGACGAGCGCCGGAAGCGCTTCATGGGCGAATCTTTTCAACCGGATCGAGATAAAGCGTTTGTACTGAAGGACCGAGATCTGTGAAATCGGTGTAATCTGTGGATCAATACAATGACGTTTTGCCGTTTTAGCCGCCTGGAGTCTTTTTATGCCGTTCAAGGCCTTGGGTCTGCATCCGCTGCTTGTGCAAGCCACGCATGATATGCGCTACAAGGAACCGACGCCCATTCAAGCGGAGGGCATCCCGGCGATCCTTGGCGGGCGCGATTTGATCGCCACGGCGCAGACGGGCACGGGCAAGACGGCTGCCTTTCTCCTGCCGATCTTGCATCAACTCCTGAGTCTACCGCACGGCACGACCCAGGCCCTGGTCATTACGCCCACGCGCGAGCTGGCTCAGCAGATCGATGAAGTCTGCCTGGGGTTGGCCTATCATACGCCACTACGTGTCGGCATCCTGGTCGGCGGGACCGCCATGGGGCCGCAGGAAAAGGCGCTGCGCGCCGGCGTGGAGGTGGTCATCGCGACGCCCGGCCGTCTCCTGGATCACATGCGGCAAAACCAAACCCGTTTCGATCACCTGCACACGCTCGTCCTGGACGAAGCGGACCGCATGCTCGACATGGGCTTTCTGCCGGACCTCAAGCGCATCATTGCCCGGCTGCCGGCGCGGGAGCAGACGTTGCTCTTCTCGGCAACCATGCCGCCGGTGATCGCCCAGCTGGCGCGGGACATTTTGCGTAACCCGCAGACGATCCAGATTGGCCGCCGCAGTGCCCCGGCGGTGGGAATCACGCAGGCGGCCTACCCGGTGCCGGAGTATCTCAAGACGCCGCTCTTGCGGCACCTGCTGCGCAACACCCAGATGCCGTCCGTCCTGGTTTTCACGCGCACCAAGGTCTCGGCCCGGCGCCTGGCGCGCACCATTGCGGCCGACGGCTTCAAGGTAACCGAGCTGCACAGCAATCTGACGCAGCCGCAGCGCAACCGCGCCATGGAGGGCTTTCGCAACGGCGACTTTCAGGTGCTCGTGGCGACCAACATCGCGGCGCGTGGGCTCGATGTGGAGCATATCACTCACGTGATCAGCTTCGACGTGCCCAATGTGCCCGACGACTATGTCCACCGCATCGGCCGCACGGCGCGCATGAAGGCCGAGGGAGACGCCTTTGTGCTGGTCAGTCCTGGCGAAGAGAAATCCCTGACACAGATCGAGCGGCACATCGGGCAGCGGCTGCCGCGGGTTGTCCTGCCGGATTTCGATTACGCTCGACCCGCGCCCGAGCGTGCCGCTAAGCAGGGACAGCGGCGTGGCCATGGCTCGGGGAATCGAGACGGGGCCGGCCATGCTCGCCAGCACCACGGCGGCCGACACTCCCGCGGGCGGAGACAGGGGCCCGAACAGGGGACATCGTCTCACGACGCCGCGCCGCGCCGGCCGCATCCGCACCATTAGGAGCGCATTGCCGCGGCGTGCTTGGACCCTGTCCGGATAACCCGCAGAAACCCGGCCTCTTCAAGAAACCGGGTTTCTTGCCGCGGCAACGCCTACGACCCCAGCACCACGCGCACTTCGTGCTTGCCGCCGTCGTCGGCCAGGGGAATGGCCTTGTCGTCGCGCCGGCTATCATCCAGCCAAACCGACTGTACGCCGCGCTCAACGCCGCCCGGATTTTCCACCACAAAGTGATAGGTCGTCGAGCCGAAACGATAGGTGAGCTCGAAGCGCGGCCAGTGGCCCGGGATGCACGGATCCAGCCGCAGGCTGTCGCCTTCGCGGTGGAAGCCGAGGATGCTTTCCAGGCCGACGCGATAGAGCCAACCCGCGGAGCCCGTATACCAGGTCCAGCCGCCGCGGCCGGTATGCGGTGGGTGCCCGTAGATGTCGCCTACCATCACGTAAGGCTCGACCTTGTAGCGCGAGACGTCCTGCGGCGTCGCCGCATGCTGGATCGGGTTAAGGAGATCAAAAAGCTCCATGGCGCGACGTCCCTGGCCCAGGAGAGCGGTGGCCTGGACTACCCAGGTCGCGGCGTGCGTGTACTGGCCGCCGTTCTCGCGGATGCCGGGAACGTAACCCTTGATGTACCCGGGATGGAGCTTGCCCTGGTCGAAGGGAGGCGTGAACAGCAGGATCATTTTGTCCGCTTGCTTGACCAGGTATTCCTCGACCGCCGCCATGGCCAGGCGCGCCCGCTCGGGATTGGTGACGCTGGCGATGACGGCCCAGGTCTGCGCAAGCGAATCAATCTTGCACTCGTCATTTTCCGCCGAACCGAGGGGCGTGCCGTCATCGAAATAAGCCCGGCGGTACCAGCGGCCGTCCCAGGCGTGTTCCTCCAGGGCGGCACGCAGGCGCTCCATTTGCTCGCGATAACGGGCCGCGCGCTCCCGGTCGCCGCGCGCCTCCACTATGGGGATGACACGCTGCAGGATCGTCAGCAGGAACCAGCCGTTCCAGACACTTTCCCCCTTGCCGCCGGCGCCCACGCGGTTCATGCCGTCGTTCCAGTCGCCGGTGCCCATGAGCGGCAAGCCATGCACGCCAAAACGCATGCCGTACTCCAGCGCCTTGATGCAGTGCTCGTACAACGTGGCGGTCTCGGCGGTGGTTTCCGGGGCGTTGTAGGCTTCTTCCTGGTCGGGCTGCAACACGGGAGCACGGAGGAACGGCAAGCGTTCGTCCAGAACGGACGTATCGCCGGTGGTATTGACATAGTGACAGGCGACCAGAGGCAACCAAAGCAAGTCGTCGGAGATGCGTGTGCGCGTGCCACGGCCGACAGGCGGATGCCACCAGTGCTGCACGTCGCCTTCGAGAAATTGCCTGGTCGCGGCGCGCAGAAGCTGCGTCCGCTCCTCGAACGGCGCCCCATGCACAAGGGCCATCACATCCTGAAGCTGGTCGCGGAATCCATAGGCGCCGCCCGATTGATAGAAGGCTGAGCGTCCCCACACCCTGCAGCTCAGAACCTGATACAACAGCCAGCGATTCAGGAGCAGATCCAGTCCCGGGTTGGGCGTGCGCACCTGGACGGCGTTCAGCGTCTGGTCCCAACGTTTGCAGGCATCTTTGAACGCTGCCTGCACCTGGGCGGGATCCCGGTAGCGGCGCAGCAGGCGGCGGGCCTCCTCCTGGCCGGCGGCCTGGCCGAGCAGGAACACGATCTCGATGTCTGCGCCGGGAGCGAGCACAAAAGGCGCCATCAGAGCCGCGCACGGATCCAGGGTGGGCTCCAAACGCCCCGACAGTTCGACCCGGCTCAATGCGGCCGGCGCCAGGACCGAGCCGTTGCGTCCCAGGAACTCCGTGCGGTCCGCCGTGCACGTGCATGGCCGGAGACTTACGTCGGCGAAGGCGACCTGGGCCGCGAAATCCGTATTGAAAGCGTTGCGGGCCAGGATGGCGCCGGTCTCAGGATCGGCGAACGCCACCACATTCATGGCTGCCTGATCGCGCACCGTGCCGAGCACCCACTCGGCGTAGAAGGTGGCGGACAGGCGTCGCCCGCGACTCCCTACATTACGCAGACGCAGGCGGACCAGCTTGACCGGATCGACGGCAGGGACGAACAGCACCAGCTCCTGGGAGAGGCCGTGACTGTGCTGGTCAAAGATCGTGTAGCCCTGGCCGTGGCGGGCGATGGTCGCCGCGGAAGCTGGGATGGGCAGGGGCGTCGGCGTCCAGAACTCGCCGCTGTCCTCGTCGCGCAGGTAAATAATCTCGCCGGGAGGATCGGAAACCGGATCGTTGCTCCAGGGCGTGAGCCGGTTGGCCTGGCTATTGCCTACCCAGGTATAGCCGGCGCCGCTTTCGGAGATCAGGAAACCGCAATTGGGATTGGCTATGACATTAATCCACGGCGCCGGTGGAAGTTGCACGTCTTCTCCAGCGCCGCGGCGTGCGAGAGGCACCCTGTCGGTCGCTGGCTCCTTCTGAATGCCGATGACATATTCGCGACCGTCGGGTGTGAAGCCGCCGATCCCATTCGTGAACAGCAGATCGTTCGGCAGCTTGAGGTTTTCGCGAGCCCGTTCCCGATCGGTCTCCTTTTTCCTGTCGCCGGGCGTCAAGCGCTGTGGCAGCGCAGGCGCTCGCTCCGAGCGATCGACCTGCCCGGCCAGCGAACCGCGATCGCCGCTCAGCACCACGCGCGCCGCCGCCTGGAGAAGGAGCTTGTCCTCGTCGGACATTTGCGCGGCCTTACGCACGAAGACGCCGCCCGGCCTGTCGATCAAGGTATGGCCGTCGCTGGCGCGCACGAGGTTCTGCAGCTCCTGATGCAGGTCTTCGTAGTAACTGGCCGGATGCTCATTGAGGAGAACCAGGTCGACTGACAAACCCTTGAGCCGCCAGTAGGAATGGGCATCGAGCAGTTGGCGGACCAGCGGCAATTCATCGATCTCGGCGATGCGCGCGAGCACGATGGGCCTATCCCCGGAGATGCCGTGCCGCCACAGGGCTGGTTGACCCTGGCGATTGTTGGCGACGGCGGTCGCGGCCCGCAGAGCGGTGCCGGAATAAATGATATGCGCCGCCAGGCGCTGATAGAGGTGCAAGTCCTCCGCGGAGACGCGCAGGTGCCGCAGTTCCACCTGAGTGTGCGCCCAGGCCAGCTCAAACGCGCGATTGACGCCGTGGAAGTCGTGGTATTGATCGGCCAGGGCCAGCGCCTGCTGCCGGCTATCCGCGACCGCCGTCGTGAAGGCCAGGGCAACCGAGGCGCCCGGCGCCACCTGAATGCGCCGGCGCAGGCTGAAGATCGGATCGAGCACCGGCCCCGTGACGCCGCCCAGCGGGACGTTGCGCTCGAGGGCGGCAGGATTGGCCACCGTGCGTCCCCGGCCCAGGAAGCGGGCGCGGTCCGTTTCATATTGAACGGCGCCGACGGCTCGACTGTCCGTGGCCACGACATGGACGGCCCAGATCGGTTTCTGCTCTGCGGAACGCGGGCGGCGGCGGCACAGCAGGGCGTTGTGGGTCGGGATGAATTCGGTCTCCAGGAACAGCTTGCCGAACGCCGGATGCGCCAGGTCCCCGCCATGAGGGGCGAGCACGATCTCCGCGTAGCTCGTCAGCTCCAGGTCATGGGAGCGCGGATTATGATTGGTGACGGTGATGCGCCGGACCTCGGCGGCATTCTCGGCGGAGACCGTGATCTCCAGGTGCGTCTCGATGCCGCCGTCGAAACGGTGAAATTCGGCCTTGTCGGTCGAGTAGACGGCTTCGTACTCATCCGCCGGCCGGCACACCGGCTGATATCCCGCCGACCACAGCAAGCCGCTGCGCAGATCGCGCACGTAGCAAAACTGGCCGTAGCAATCGCGGGTACGATCCTCGCGCCAGCGCGTGACGTCGAGGTCTTCCCAGGTGCTGTAGCCGGCGCCGGCATTGGTCACCATGACGTTGTACTTGCGATTGGAAAGCAGGTGTATGCGCGGATGCGGCGTATGCGGCGTGCTGACGCGCCGGCTCATGGGATGCTCGTGGCTGCTGAGATGCGGCCGCGGCGCGGATTCGTCGCTGTGCACGGTTTGCAGTGGCGCGGAACTGGGCACCCGCTCCTGCAAGAGCAGCTCGGTAGCGCGCACCATCGGCTCGCGGTGGAAGCGCCGCACCATGTGGTTGCCGAAAAGGCAATTGGCCATGGCCACCAGACTCATGCCCTGGTGATGCGCCATGTAGGAGCGCACCAGGGCGGGCCGGCGCTTCTCCACCATGCGGTCGCGGGTAAAATCGAGCGCTTCATAGAGACCGTAGCGTCCTTCGGCGTTGTCTGCCACGAATGTCCGGATGTTATCGAGGGCGGCGTGCGGCCGCACCGCCAGGGCCAGGGCCGTGGCATACGGCGCAATGACGAGGTTCTGACCCAGGCCGCGTTTGAGGCCGAGGCCGGGCACGCCGAATGATTGATACTGATAATCCAGAGCCACATCCAGAGCGCTGAAGCCCGATTCGGAGATGCCCCAGGGCACGCGATGTTGCTGGCCGTACTCGATCTGCCGCGCCACTGCGGCATTGCAGCTTTCTTGCAGCAACGTCCCCGGGTAGCCCCGCAACAGCAGGCGCGGCATCAGATACTCGAACATGGTCCCGCCCCAGGACAGCAGCGCTATGCTGCCGCCCGCGCGCGTCAGCGGCCGGGACAGGTGGAACCAGTGGCGCTTGGGCACGTCGCCGCGGGCGATGGCCAGGAAGCTGGTGAGACAGGCCTCCGAGGCCAGCAGGTCGTAGTGGGCGTTGTCCAGCCGGTTCAGTCCCAGGTTAAAGCCGATGGAGAAGAGCTGTCGCGACTCGTTATAGAG
>DASZFN010000139.1:0-3368 GCA_035939715.1 Gemmataceae bacterium
GATCCGCGCATGCCGACCATTTGCGGTTTCCGCCGCCGGGGCTACACGCCCGAATCGATCCGCAACTTTTGCGAGCGCATCGGTGTGAGCAAGTACGACGGCGTCATCGACATGTCCTGGATCGAGGACAGTCTGCGCGAGGATTTGAACAAGCGTGCTCCGCGCGTCATGGCGGTGCTCAACCCCCTGCGCGTGGTGATCGACAACTACCCGGAAGGCCGCAAGGAGGATCTGGAAGCCGTCAATAATCCGGAAGATCCGAGCGCCGGCTCGCGCAAAGTGCCGTTCTCGCGAGTGCTTTATATCGAGCGCGACGATTTCCGCGAAGATCCGCCGAAGGACTTCTTCCGCCTGGGCCCCGAACGTGAGGTGCGCCTGCGCTGGGCGTACTTCATCAAATGTGTGAACGCCGTGAAAGACCCGAAGACCGGCGAAGTGGTCGAGCTGCATTGCACCTACGACCCCGAGACGCGCGGCGGCAACGCCCCGGACGGCCGCAAGGTCAAGGGGACGATCCACTGGGTTTCCGCCGAGCATTCGCTGCCGGCGGAGGTTCGCCTCTACGATCATCTCTTCATCAAGGCCGACCCGGATGATGTGCCGGAAGGCAAGGATTACCGCGGCAACTTGAATCCGAACTCGTTGCAGGTCTTGAAGACCGCGCGCGTCGAGCCGAGTCTGGCAGGCGCGGCTCCGGGAAGCCGTTATCAATTCGAGCGTCTCGGCTACTTCTGCGTGGACAGCAAAGACCCCAGGCCGGGCACGCTCGTCTTCAACCGGGCCGTCACCTTGCGCGATACGTGGGCGAAGATCGAAAAGGCGCAACAGAAGCCGAAGAAGTGAGCGCCGTGACTTTCATTTGGTTTCAGTGTTCGGATCAATCTTCCACCAAAGCGCCGCGCCCAGGATGCAGACAACCGCGCCAAGACTGATTGCCACCTTCCAGCGAAAGATCGCATCCCACGCGAGAGGCAGGTTGGCGAAAACGAAAGGCGTCACGCTCGGCGCCAGCACGCCGCCGATATTGCCGCCGGTGTTAAAGATGCCGCAGGCTGTGCCGCTCCGCCGACCCCCGAGCTCTATTGCAGTGGTCCAGAAGGGACCTTCACTGGCGCCGACTGCCGCCAGGGCCAGCGAGAACCAGGCTACGATCCAAACCGGTGTGCCGCTGCGCAGTCCGCAAAACAGCAAGGCCGCCCCCGCCAGCATTCCACCCGCGGCGACACAGAGCCGTGCATAGCGGCGGCCGTAGCTTCGTTGCAGGAAGTCGCAAAGCCGGCCGCCCACCACCATCCCTCCAGCCATGGCCAGCATGGCGATGCAGGAATAGTAGCGACTTTGTGTCTCGCCGAGATGAAGCACTTTCCCAAAATAATGGAGTATCCAGAAGAAGAACAGGTATTCGAAATAGCCCACGGCGGCGTAACTCACTGTCAAGAACATGAGGCTTCGGTTGCGGAGCAAGGTTCGCCAACTGTCCGCAGAAGGGTTATCGACCGGGGCATTCGCAGCCTTGTCAGCCGGCGCCGACGCAGAAGTTTCCGCCGCGATGAGTCGCAGCTCCGCCTTGTTGACGCGCGGGTGCTGCTCGGGACGGTCTCTGGCCCACAAAGCCCAAAGCAAAGTAACCAGAGCCGTCACCAATCCGCAGATCATCAACGCGACCGGCCAGTCAAACCAGTCGATGAGCTTGCCAAGGATCAGGAAGTTGCTGGCAATGCCAAGGAGCGCAGCGCCTGTAATGAGCCCGTTGGCACTCGCTCGGCCGTGAGATGGAATCCAATGGCCAACCGCCCTGCCGCTTGCCGGGTAAATGGGCGCCATGCAAGTACCCATGCCGAAGCGAATGAACAGAAGGCAAACCCAGATCTGGTCCGCAGCGAAGCCAAGCGTGTGCGCGACGGTTCCCAGAAGACCGGTGGCTACAGCAAACAACGCGGACCCAAAGCCGACGAAAAGCAAGGTAGCCCGCGCTCCGCGTCGATCGGCCACCCATCCGCCCGGCGTCATGAACAACGTGTAAGCGAGAAAGAGCGCCGAGTAAACGTAGCCCATGTCGAGCTCAGAGATCCCGTATTGTTCTTGAATCCTAAGATCGTAAGCGACCGCAATGCTTGTGCGATTGAGCCAGTTCATGAAGCTGAAAGCCAGAAGCAGCGCGAGAATCTGCCAGCGGACGTGGGTTGGGCGCTCCAGGAAGAGATCGGTCGTTTTGCTCATGGCAGCACACGAATGGGGGGCCGGGAGATTTTCAAGCAGTGTTGCTATGGACTCGGGTTCATGTCAAACAAAAACAAGAAGATGGCGGGCGAATACAAGGCAGATTATAATCCGGCACGACCTGGTAATTACTTAGACAAACCGTCTAGGAGTGTTGCACATGGGCATCCGTCGATTGGGGCTGTTCGGCCTTACAGGCATACTCTGTCTACTCGCTTTCGGTATAGCTTTGAGCGCACTGGGGCGAGCGGACTCCAGCAAGCGGGGGTCGGAGCCGGTTCCGCAGGCGCCGGAAGGGGTGCAGGTGCGCGCCGTTGCCCAGTTCACGCCTCAGGATCAGGAACCCGTTCGCATTGCCGCACATCCGCAAACCGGCCGGCTTTATGTGCTGGGCGGCGGCGGTGATGTCTATTTGCTGAACGTGGAATCCCAGAGCAAGCGGCGCGTCTTGTCCGGCGCGGACTACATCGATCAGCCCAAACGCCAGGATCTCAACATTCCGCTGCCGGTCGATGCACAATGGGTGAACTCGCCCATCACGCTGCGGGCGACGTTATGCCTGGGACTGGGATTCGACCGCGACGGCCGCCTGTACATCGTGGCCAACGTGCAGATTCCGGGAAAGATTTACATCAATCGGGTCGCACTCTATCGGACCGCGCCTGTGACAGACGACGGAGTCCCCGCGAAGCCGGAGCTGTGGACGCGCTTTGATTATCCGTACGGCGTCGGCGGCTTCAATCACGGGGCCTGCCGCATTGCCCAGGGGCCGGATGGCATGATGTACCTGGGCAGCGGCTCGCGCAGCGATCACGGCGAGACCGGTACCCAGCCGAACATCAGCCGGCTGGGAGAGTTGCCACACCCCGATGTGCCTGGCGGGCCTGGTTTTGCCGGCGGTGACTTCACCGCCTGCATCCTCCAGTTTGACCCTGCCAAAGGTCAGCAAGTGCCGGAGGTCTATTCGCGAGGCAATCGCAATCCGTTTGGTTTTGATTGGGATCACAAGGGCCGGCTCATCGATGCCGAGAACGGCCCCATGGCCGATCATCCCGAGGAACTGAATTACATTCAACAGGGCAAGCATTACGGCTTCCCCTATGTCTTCGGCAACAATGAGAGGCCGGACTACGAGGATGCACTCAAGC
>DASZFN010000140.1:0-2289 GCA_035939715.1 Gemmataceae bacterium
GCACCAGCGGCGCCGTGTCGTAGCGCGCGACGATGCGCGGATCTTCCTTCGCCAGGTCGAAGGCATCGGCGACGCCGCCGAGGATGACGCGGAAGGCTTTGTCGCGCTGCGTGTCGAGCTCGGTGTTGGAGGCGGCATCCAAAGTCGACTGAAGCCGATCGAGCCCCCGGAGCAGGTGCCGCCGGTCATCGAGGCGATTGAGCGACAGCTTGAGCTTCATGTCCTCCTGAAGCGTGCCGCCGCCGCCCGGAACAAAAGGCGCGCAGGCGGCGCTGAGCGGCCCCGTGGCGGAGAAGTTCCCGAAGCTGGTCGTTCCCGGCTGGGTTGTCGGATCTACGGCGCGGGGAAAGAGAGCGGCATTAGTCGGCATGCCGGTCGCGAGATCATTGAGACCCGCCACATGCGCGTAGATGGAGCCAAGACCGGCGCCGAAGGAATCACGGCTGACCACCGGCTTGATGTCATGGTTGCCGTTGCCGGTGACAAAGGAACGCACAATCGCTAAATGATCGGCGAGCTGGGCCAACTTCGGAAATGTACCGCCGAAGGTGACGCCGGGGACCCGGGTCGCGACCTCGCCCGTGGTGCTGCGCGTTTCGGCCGGCGCCTGCATCTTCGGATCAAACGTCTCAAACTGGCTCGGCCCGCCGTGCATGAAAAGGAAGATGACGGATTTGTCGCGCAGCAGCCGCTCGCTTCCAGCGCGGGCCTGTTCCGCCAGCAGCGCCGGCAATGCCAGCCCGCCGAGCGCAAGGCTGCCGATCTGCAGGAATGATCGGCGCGTGTAGCGTGGATCGTGAATAGTGAGCATGGTGCGTGGTGCGGCGGGTTATGGTTCCCGGTCGTATTCAATGCTTAGCAGGATCGGGTAAGCCCATCCGGTGAATGTCCCATCTCAAGATTTTCAGATGTTGGTCTGGAATGCCATCCGCCTCCTTCAGCTCTTGCAAGTAGGTTTTCCAGAGGTTCAGATGAAAAGCATCGTCGCCTGAGGCGTCAGGTTGAGTGGGAGGCTGTTGCCTTTGGAACTGGGCAATGAAGCTGTCGATCTTATCCCATTGCGCGCGTTCAGGTTTTTGCGACTGAATCAACAAATGCGCGGCGCTGTTTTCTGCTTGCAGGACTTTGCCGCGTTTGCTCTCCTGTCCCAACTGGACCAGCGCAGGCGAAACGACAATGACCGAGCCTATCAGACACGCAACCAAAAGCGGCCAGGCCCAGCGTCTTCTCAATAACTTACGCATGGGTTTATTCTACAACCAGTGACGTTGCAGAGCGAAGAGAATCTGTTCGGTCAGCGTGCGCGATTCTGCAATATAAGCGACTCCGCCGGGCTTGTCCCGGTGGTTGGATGACTGGTGGCCAGTAACCGATGCATACATAGCGATGGCCGCCACCGGGCTTGTCCCGGTGGAGCCACGACTGACGGCCCGGCCGACAATCGTCGCTCCACGGGGACAAGCCCCGGTGGCGGCGGTAACTTCTCAATGCAACGGATCTGGCTGCCAGTCACCGGTCCACGGGGACAAGCCCCGCGGTGCCGGTCATCCTGCCGAACCTGCCGCATTCCATCGCCAGCCACTGTCAGCGCAATAGGAACTTTGTGCCTACGGAACCTTTCTGGGCGCGGGCAGCGTCGCGATTCGCCGGCCTGTCCAGGAATCGGTAGTAAGGAAATTAATCGTCACCTTTCCGCCTGGCGAAACCTGCGCCTTCTCAAGGCGCGTCAACTCCACATCCTTGATGAGCCATCGAGCCCGAAGCGTATAGGAAAGGCTGCGATCGCTCGGCAGGGGCGGCGTCAGGAATTGCCGATAGCTGCCGGTCTGGGCAGTCTTCGTGTCGTCAATCCAAAGTTCGGCCTCGGCGGGCAGCTTCACGATGAGCAGGGCTGCGTCAGGCGGCAGCGCTTCCTCTTGCCCCGGTGGCTTTGCGACGGTTCCGTCGGGCGGAAAGGGCGGAAGAAGCTTGCGGCGGTCAAACGGCGTACCGGGTCCGTCGATCCACGGATAGGTGCCCGGGCCGGGACCGGGGTAATAGCCGTAGCCGGGGATGAAGCCGGGACTGCCGGGGTAATGTCCCATGCCTTGGTCGATCACGTCGTAGGGAGTCCAGCCGAAGGAGAAAACAGGATGTCCCCATTTCGACATGATCTGGGCGCGTACCGGCGCTGTACTCCAGAGCAGAACGAGGGAAGAGAGAAGAGCGATCGCGCTGGCATGAAGTCCGATCTTACGCATGACCATGTTCCTTGCTCGGCAACTTCGGTGGGTGCTGACTTGCTGGAAT
>DASZFN010000141.1:0-38097 GCA_035939715.1 Gemmataceae bacterium
ATGGATCAAGCCCGAGAAGAGAGCGTAAGCATTGTCCGCCTCCAACCCGAAGATGATGAACTCGGGATGGCGGCAAGTCTCCATGAGGCCGATCGTGTACAGAAACGGCGGCCTGTGGTCGCTGATGTTGGCAGCGTACCAGCCATGTTCACGCACGACTTCAGCGATCTCGTCGTCCATTTGGAATCACGAAGCAAGCAAGGAGACCGTCGCATCGGGATACTTATTCAGCAGGCGTCGGTACAGCGGCACGCGGCACAGGGCTGCTCTTAGCTGTGCCGGGCTGGTTAAGCTCTGCCGGCAGGCGTCGCAAACTCTTAGGGGCAAGGAAAAGATGCGATCCTTTCCCCATTCCCTGGCTTCCCCTGCTGTGGCCTTGGCGAATACCGCTCCGAGCCAGCCAAAAGTAAGGACCGCCGCCAGGTAAACCCACCAGGAGGGTTGGCCGGAGACCATACGGGCCCGCTCGCACTCGGTCCTGCAGCAGATGGAAGTGCCGGTCTTCACGCCGCAGAGGACGCAGTGGTCCTCCTCAGGCAACTTCCCAGCCAGCAGCAGGCTCTCCACCATCAACTCCGGGGCGACGGCCGGCTCACGCACACCGGCCTGGCGACGCAATTCGCGGAGCGAAGGAATTACGACCGCGCGCCCACAGCGACACAGCGCGGTTGTACCCGCAGCGGCCTCTGCCACAGTGACAGAAGCGCCACACGCGCAATCAAGTTCATACCGCATGGCAGTCTTCCATGGTTGTTTCCGCCAGAATGCGCTAATTGGAACAGGCCGCCCAATTTGGGTCAACTACCAGCCTGAAGTTCTCCTGGAAAGTGATTTTGCCGCTGCACGACTATGCGGAAAGCCATCGTTTCTTCCTGCGGTGCAGCGGTTTGTTACTTCCCTTCGCCTAGTCCCCGGACGAGTTCGTCGATCGGCCATGAATGGCCGGGACAATGCGATGAGCCCGGAAAGCCGGCCCATTGCACGGCCAACTCCAGATAAGCCACGAACGTCGTGTAGTGCCATTCATCGTTGAGCGACGGATCGTCGGCGGTGGCCGGAACGGTCAAGTTATACCACTTCCCCCCGCTTACATCTGCTTTGTGCTTCGGGTCGGGTGCAACCGGCACAACGTACGGAAAGTCGCACCGCAGGCGTTCCTCCTTGTCGGCCAGGAACTCGTCCAGTTCCTGGATTGCGACCGACGGCGGATAGACCACCAGCGGATCGGGGTAAGCGCAGCCCTTCCATTCTGGATGGAATCCGCAAAGATCGACGCTCCCGACCCGCTGCCAGAACAGTTTCAGTGCCAGCGGCACGGTGCCGACCTCACGTTCGATTCGCGCAATCGCTGCTGACGCCATGTTTTCCGGCCCCGGAAACACCTCGGCCGGGCGCGCAAACCGAAAGCCGCACTCCGTGAGCCGCTTGACCAAGATGCGGATCGATTCGCCGACCAAGTTGATGCGACTTTCAAGAGTCATCGGTTGCCGAAGGTCACTTCTTGGTTGCTTCCCAGCCTCGCGGCGTGGAAAGAACAAGCTCACATCGCTCGCGCGTCATCAAAGGACGCAACGTGTCGTCGATCAACAGGATAATGGGAGCGACCTGCTCCGGAAGCCCTCCCACGGACTGATGCAGTCTTTCACGGAGCACGGCCCACGCAGCCTCTGCATCGCCGCGCCTCACATAGGCGCGGCTGACATCGAGAGCATCATTGAAGTAAATGGCTCGTCATTGCCCTCAAGCCGCTCTACGCCCCCGGTTTAGGCTTTCTTGATCTTGGTGTCCACGATCGCAATGATTTTGTCCAAGGTGGCTTTCACTTCTTTGTCATGCTCGTCCGTGTATTTGAAGCCAGCATCGTAGCGAACCGATTCGCTAATGTCCTTAAGTTGCCGGTAGCGCTTGGGTGCATCGCGCAATTCCGGACACTGGTCCATGGACTTTTTCCGCTCCGTGTGTTCGGCAGAACCCGGGTCAAACCGAACACGTTCCTTGTCGATCAAATATGCATTCAGCAGGTGAACGGCCGCGTAGAAGCGGACAACGCAACTCCATGCCCTGTCACCGGGCAATGTCAGGTCGATTCGCTCAGCCAGCGCCAGGTTTTCTTTGAATTTCTCGTAACATGCTTTGGCACGGTCGCTCATCATCGGCAGTACACTAATTCGGCGTCGAATGGCACGGCCAGAGCGGGTTTTCGCCCTTGATGGGCGCGCAGGTGGAACTCAAACACGATTTCGGGAAGAACCTTCTCGATGGTGTGCTCTTTCTTGAGCAGTTTATCGTAGAACGTGGCTTGGAATTCCCTGACCACGGAAAAAACATGAACGATGTTTGCGTCATCCGTCAACAGAAAAACTGCCTCGATCTCCGGTGCTTTGCCGAGAACGCGACGGATCACGTCTTGGCACGAAGCGGCGCGTTTGCTGGCCACTGCTGATCCGTTTCCTGCAGTTGGTTTTCGCCTTGCGACCATGACAGTGCTGCCTGCTTGGAGGGAACAACTCAAGGCAGTATCATACCAGCAAGCACTTGGGCCAAACCAGTACAACATCTTGAACTCGCCAGCCGGTCATGACTCATCATAAGCCTGCCTTAGCCAGGCCACCAGTTCCTTGTCCACCTCGTCCGGCCGTGCTACCCGCACTCGATGGCTGACCATGGCATTGAAGCTGCCGGAAGCTTCCAGGCGCCCGCCCGGGGCGACGCCTTTCAGATTGATGCCAATATCGACGCGTGTCGCGGTTGAGGGCTGAATGATGGCGAACTGCTTGTTGCGGCGAAGGCTGACGTAGGCTTTCTTGGGGGAGACCTCGACTTCCTTGCCGAATTTCCGCACGGCGGCAAGGACTGCGTCGTAAATCGGGCGCAGCCCCGATTTGGGGCCGGCGTATTGAGCTTCCACGAGCGACTCGGTGTCGGTCGCCGTGTGGCTGTCGCTTGCCAGCGCTTGCAGGGCAATCATGTTGGCGAAGCCGTGCGTGAGGCCATGCTCGGTCTTGAGCAAGGTCATGAATTCTTTGTGCCTGGATAACTTGCTGGAGCGCAGGATCTTGAGCCATTCTTCCAGCGACTTGCCTGTCTTGTCACGCAGGCCCGCGATCATAGCGGCTTTCATCTCTTCCGGGGATTTGGCCATTAATCTTCCCTCCCATCTGATTCAGGTTGATGAATTCTGCCGGCGACTGCGGACGCGTCCGCAGCAAGCGAATGGCGTGCGGCAGCTAAGGGCGCGTACCTGGCCACAATCGCCTTGGCAGAACGGAGTCCGTCCACCGCGGCGCTGACAATGCCGCCGGCATAGCCGGCGCCTTCGCCTACCGGGTAGAGTCCAACGATTCCGGGTGTTTCCAGGGTCGCCGGGTCGCGCACGACGCGGATCGGCGAGCTGCCGCGCGCTTCCGGGCCGGTCAGGGTCGCCTGGGCCAGAAAGCGGCCTTGCCAGCGCTGGTTCATAATCGGCAGGCCGTGCCTGAGCGCTTCATGAATGAAGGAAGGCACCAGCTCGGCGATCGAGGCCAGCACCAGGCCGCGCGGATAACTGCAGGGGGGCAGCTTGCGGCTGGGACGCTGGTTCAAGAAATCGTCGGCCATCTGAATGGGACAGAGATAATCCTGCCGGCCCGCGGCGAAGGCCCGCTCCTCATAGATCTCCTGCAGCCGGACACCGGCGAGAATATCGCTGCCGCCGAATTGCTCCGGTTCCACGGTAACCATCAAACCGCTGTTGGCGAACGGGGAATCGCGGCCAGACAGACTCATGCCGTTGGTCGAAAAATAGCCAGGCTCGGAAACGCTGGGGATGATGTGGCCGCCCGCGCACATGCAAAAGGAAAAAAGGTTTTGCGGGCCGCGGGCGATGAGCGCATAGTCCCCGGCGCCGAGTTTTTCCTCCAAACGCGCGTCGCCATATTGAACCCGGTTTACGGTTTCCTGCGGCTGTTCTATGCGGACGCCCATCTGAAAGGGCTTGGGCGCCATCGGTATGCCGCGGCGCAGCAGCATGCGATAAATGTCGCGGGCACTGTGCCCGGTAGCCAGGAGGGCAACCGTGGCGGGGATGTAGCCGGCCGAGGTCATCAGGCCGCGCAAGCCGCCCGCGGAGATATCCAGGTCCTCCACCCGGCAGGAGAAGCGTACCTCGCCTCCCAGGGCCTCGATGCGCCGGCGAAGCGCCTTGACCACGGCCGGCAGGCGATTGCTGCCGAGGTGCGGGCGATAATCATAAAGAATCGACGGCTTGCCCTTGCAGGCGGCGAACAGCTCCAGCACGCGGCGCACGTCGGGCCCGGAATTGCGGCAGGTCAGCTTGCCGTCGCTGAAGGTGCCGGCGCCCCCTTCGCCGAACAGGTAGTTGCTCTCCGGGTTGAGGGGACCGCCCGCGTCGAAGGCATGGACATCGTGAATGCGTTCGCGCACCGCCCGGCCGCGCTCCAGGACCAGCGGCTGGTAGCCCTGCTCGGCCAGGAAATAAGCCGCCACCAGTCCGGCCGGCCCCGAACCGATGACCACCGGACGCTCGGCGAGAGAGTTTGACCCGGGCGGCGGCATCCGAAACGGAATCTCGCGATAGGGTTCAATGTGGGCTTCCCGGTGGTGGGCGCGGCGCTGGTGCTGAGCAATGCGCGCTTCATCCTCGGCCAGATCTACCTCCACCGTATAAACAAACCGCATCGCGCTCTTGTCGCGCGTATCGAGGCTTTTGCGCAGGATGCGCCAGTGCCGCAGCAAGTCCGGCCTGACGCCGAGAATCCGTGCCAGGTGCGCAGGCAGCCCGGTTTCGGGTTCATCCAGGCTGAGCCGAATATTGGAGACGCGCAGGGACATTGTGTATTTCGGACCCGGAAAGCGCGGTCCTGCTTCCACTACGGCGGATTAGCAATCCGCCCTACACATGGAGCGGAACGGCAATTGATCCGGCAAGCGCATTATCGCACATTCCTGGAGCTGGCACGACCCAGGTCGAATTGTCGCGTTTCGCGATTGAAATCTCAAGGTTGTACGAGGCACGGCCGGAGCCAGTCCCCATTTTTCACACGGAGCGAGGCCGGCTAACTGCGGGCTGCGCGCTCACCTCCCTGTAAGCTCCGAGATGCGGACCTTCTGGAGATGTTTGCGCAATTGCTCGGCGGAATGGTTGCAGATGGTGTCGAGCTTGCGATCGAGGTGGCCGTCGTTTTGGGACTGGGAGAGGGGGGCCATGCCGCGAATCGGTCCATCGACGGCCTCGATGACATCGAGCATGGAAATGTCGTGCGCGGTGCGGGCGAGACGATAGCCGCCGTTCGGTCCCTTGATCGAATGCAGGACCCGGGCGGAGACGAGGGGCTTGAGGACCTTCAGGAGAAAACGCTCAGGAATGCCGCGGGCCTTGGCGATATGGTGAGACGCCACCGGCTTGTTCTGCTGCTTCTGGGTCGCCATGAACACCACGGCATGCAAGGCATAGCTGCTCGCTCGCGTCAACCTCATAGAAACTCGCTGCCTCCAGCATGCTGGCAGGCATGCGCTCCTTCAAGAAACGATGTTGCTATTGAAAACCAGTGGAGCAACCGGACGAGAAGTCTTATGTGTCGCTCTGTCCCAATTCTTAACGCCTTCAAATAGATTTATAGTTGGAAAAAGCGAAGTGGCAATCATGCCTGAGCTATTTAGCGGGCCCCTTCATAATTGCTTCTGGATGTCCGAGGCCTGAAAAGCCACACCAAGCACCGCCGTCGCCGGAACGTCGCGCTCGCCGACGTGGACCAGGCCGCGGCGCACCTGGATCCGCCACAGCAAAGATCCCTGTTGGTTGGCAATGCCGGCGAGCAGCGCATCGCCGGGCGGCGTGCATACAAAAGTCTCGATTTGCGCTCCCGGTGGCAGTGCTTCATAGGTCTGCCCTTCGAGCGCCGGCCGATTGTCCGCACGCATTCCCGGCCGCCAGGGCAGGGGACCGCCGTAAAGGCGTTGCTTGCCGACCTCCAGGAATGTGTACGGTTTGCTGTCCTGTGCCGACTTCCACTGACGATCGAAATACGGATCGGTCGGGCTGAAGACCACATCCTCAGATATGTTCTTGAGCTTCAGATGCAACAGCAGCGCTTCCCCGGGTAGGACATCTTCCGTCATATCGGGATGCCGTATTCTCAGTCGGCCCCATTCAACCCGCAAGGGAGTTACCTCGACGTCGCCGAGGCGGATGGAATGTTTCAAGTCGATCTTCAGGCGTTCGGGCAGCGGCGAGTCGGGATCGAGACGTTCATAAGAAATGCTGCTGTGTTTTTGCCGCTTCGCCCCTTGAAAGTCCCCCTCGACGTCCGGCAAATAATCCAGCGAAGGCTGCGGCGGACGCAGGTAGAGGGTGATCACCGCGATCGTGGACAGGATCGCATAGGAGATGAGTGGAATGACCACCAGGGCAAGGAACATGCCGCTGCGCATACCCGTGGGCAGCGCGCGCGCTGGCAGGTTGCGGGGGAATGAATCAGCAGAAAGTCCCAAAGACTCACCAGACTGTGGCGCGGCCGCCGGCTGAAAACCAGCGCCTGTGAAATCGGCGGCAGCATGCTCATGGTCGTGGGTTGGCGGCAGGAGGCCTGCCGTCGCGCCGGCTGCGGCGTCCTGGGCAACGTGGGCGCCTAGACTTGCCGATCCTTCCTGCGGCGACGCGGACAGCGGAGCTGCCGACCGGTGCGGAGCTTCCGCAGAGGGCGTTTGCATCGGCCCGTCCGTGCTGCTGAAGATCGAACCGCTCGAAGCTGCCGCCTCCGGAGCGTTTTCTCCGCCGGCAGTTTCCCCCGGCACATTTTCTGAATGCAGGTCCGTCGGTATCTCGATCCTGGGAGCAGCATTGCCGAACAGAGCGTCGCCCGCGTGCTCGGCCGCCTGGAAAATGCTCTCCTCGTCAACGGCCGGCGGGACGGTAAAGGTGATTTCCGGCGGCGCCGCTGTCTGCACCACTTGCTGACAGTGCGGACAATGAACCGCTTGCCCGAGGAAATGCTCCTCGACCTCGATCAGCTTACCGCAATTGCTGCACTGAAAATTCACGATGATCCTCGCTCCGCAGGCATGGAGGTGCTTAGCTGCCACCAATCGACGCGGGCCAGGGCGGCTGGCATTTCGGGCATCTGCCCCTGCTGATAGGAAACCACAGCCAGCAAGGGCACGTCAATCCAGCGCCCGAGCTCCTCGACGTTGGTTTCTTCCGCCAGGCCGGCGGGCAGGGTGGTCTCATTCACGATTATGCCAGCCACGGACAGCTTTCGCCGGCGGGCAACTTCCAGCGTCAGCAGCGTATGATTGAGCGTGCCCAGGGAGCGCCTGGCAACAATCACCATGGACATGCCGAGCGCAGCGATCAGGTCGGCGACCGTCTCGGTTTGCGTTAATGGGCAGAGAAGGCCGCCAACTCCCTCGACCAGCAAGGCGCTGGACGGCTCGGCCTGAACGCGCACTGCGTCAACAAGCTCAGCCAGGGTCAAGCTTACGCCACGCCGCCGTGCCGCCACGGAAGGGGCTACGGCATCGGCAAAAGTCCACGGCGTAACCTGTGGCCACCGTTCTGTCGGAACGCCTGCGGCTTCCGCCAAGCGTGCTGTATCGTCGCTAAAGCGTTGGCCATTCGCCCCTGTGGCCACCGGCTTGCAAACGTGCACGCTGCGTCCCTCGGCGCGCAGCTTCCGGGCCACGGCCGCTGTGACAAACGTCTTGCCGACGCCCGTATCCGTGCCGGTGAAAAAGAGACCAGGGACGCGAAGCCTGGCAGCAGATCGGTTCACGTCGTTCATGGACCTCATTCAAAAGGCGATGCCACTTCCTGCAGGCAATTGTAAAGAACCTCGCACAGGCGATCCAACAAGGCATCGGCAATCGCCAGCGGCGGCATCACGACAATGACGTCGCCCAAAGGCCGCAACAATACGCCGCGCTCCCGGGCAGCACGGCACACCTGAGCGCCGAGCCGTTGCTCCGGGGAGAAGGCTCGTTTGCTGGACTTGTCGCAGACCAACTCGATGCCGGCCATCAAGCCCTGCTGGCGGATATCGCCCACCATGGGCAGTCCTGCCATGCGCTCGAGATGAGCGCGGAGCCGGCTGACCTTGGCCGGCAACGCCTGTAAAACGCCCGCTTGCAGCAATTCCAGATTGGCCAGGGCCACTGCGGCACCCAGCGGATTGCCCGTGTAGGTATGCCCGTGATAAAACGTGCGGCCTTCTTCGGGGCGGCCCAGGAAGGCGCGGAACACCTCCTCGGTCGTAAGCGTGGCGGCCAGCGGCAAGTAGCCGCCGGTCAAGCCCTTCGCCAGGCAGAGAAAGTCGGGAACAACATCCTCTTGAGTACACGCAAACAGCGTGCCTGTGCGGCCGAAACCAACGGCGACCTCATCCGCGATCAGCAAAACCTGGTGGGCGCGCGAGATTTGGCGAACCCGGTTCAGATATCCGGCGGGAGCGGCAACCATGCCGGCCGCGCCTTGCATGAGCGGTTCCACCACCACGGCCGCCAGCTTCTCGTGATGTTCCCGAACCAGGTTTTCCAGGGCTTCCAGGCAGTCAATGCGACAGCTCGCCCGTTGCAGTCCCAGAGGACAGCGATAGCAGTAATGATTGGGGGCGCGCACGGTGGGAAACAGCAGTGGCGCGAACAGCTGATGAAACCGCGCCAGGTCGCCGACGCTGACATCCCCGAGCGTGTCACCGTGATAGGCGCCCTGCAAAGCGAGGAAGCGCGTCTTCTGCGGCTGCGGCTTCGGGCACTGCCGCCAGTACTGGAAAGCCATCTTGAGCGCCACTTCCACAGCGGTGGCCCCATCGTCGGAATAGAAGACGCGCGTCAAACCCGGCGGCGCTAGCTCCACCAGGCGCCGCGCCAGTTTTGTCGCCGGCACATTGGCGCATCCCAGCAGCGTGCTGTGCGCCACCTGGTCCAGCTGTGCGCATACCGCCTGATCGAGTTCCGGCACGCGGTGACCGTGCACGTTGCACCATAGTGAGGAAACGCCGTCGATGTACTCGCGGCCGTCCATATCGACGAGCAGGCAGCCGTGCGCCCGTTCGATGAGGAGCGGCTTCTCCGTTCCATAATTTTGCATGGGCGTGAACGGATGCCAGACATGGTCGCGATCCCAGCGTTCCAATTGTTCGCGGCTGGCATCCATGACGCTACCTTAAGCGGCGTGTCTCGTAGAACGGAATTCATTCCGTTCAGCAGCGGGAAGCCGGGCCGCTCTCCGGTGTTGAACGGAATGAATTCCGTTCTACGAGACGCGCTCCAGCTCCTTCAGAACTTCTCGGGCGTGGACGTCACGATCACGGGCGTTCCGACCTGGGCGTGCAAGTGCCGCGCGGCATTGCCCTGGTTGACCGCTATTTCGAGCAGGCGCGCGCTTGAAACCAGCGCCACCACGTCGCCGGGCTGCGCTTCTCCATAGCAGCGCACGCGCTGCGACACTTCCTGCTCGCCCACCTTGACCTGGAAAGGCTGCGGCGCGGCGGGCAAGGCAGCCGCCGGAATATTGGTAATCAGGTTGCCAAAATGATCCACGAACAATACCTCGCCGTGCATGCCCTGCGGGCCGCGCGTCGGCTGGGGCAGTTCGAGGCGAACCCACTCGCTTACCACCGGGCCCAGCAAACCTGCATCCAGTCCCAGGCCAAGCAGCGCGGCCACCGGCGCCAGGATATCCCGGCCATGAAACGTGGCGCTCACCGGCTGGCGCCAGTATCGTGCTTCTGTGAGCCTGATGACGCGCGGCGACGCCTCGCGCGCCAGCGTGGTCCAGCAGCCGTTATCCGGCACCAGCAAGCGATGGCCGTTCACTTCCACATAGAGCAAAGCCCGCTTCGTGCCGACCCCGGGATCCACGACCACCACGTGCACTAGCTCTGGTGGAAAGTAAGGGATCGCAGTGGCCAGGAAGAAGGCCGCATAGCGAAGATCCTGGGGTGGGAACTGGTGGCTCAGATCCAGAATGCGCGCGCAGGGGCTGATGCCAAGGATGACGCCCTTCATGGCGGCGACGTAGGGCGAGTCTTCGCCGAAATCAGTAGTTAAGGTGATAACCGGATCAGGCATGTCTTAACATCCGATAATCCAGCCGACGACGATAACCAGGCACACGAACACGGCGGCAGCAAACCAGCGCGAATAGCGTAGAGGCGCGTCCTCGCGGGAGAGGTAGTTCTCACAGGCTGGGCAGCGTTGCGCCTCTTCGTAAACCGGCTTGCCGCAATAAGGGCAGGGCACTGTCTCCGCATCCTGATCGTCCCCGAAATCATCTTCGGATTCGTCCCAGGACTCGCTCTCATCGTCATCGAACGCATCGTAATGCGGCATGCCGGGTTTCCCTGCGTGCCTGGTTGCGAATGCCGCTCCTTATGTTCTATTAGCGAAAACACGCTTTGAGCAATCTTCGAAAACCAGCCAGATCGCGCACCTGGTGAACCGCGGCGCGAAAGCCGGCGAAATCGGGCAGGAACTTGGCGAAATAACAGCTCGTACGGGCCAGGCGCCGCAAGCCGACCGCCGTTCCGTAATGGCGGAATTCGCCCTCCACCAGTTGCAGCAATACCCGGCCGCGCTCTGCCCAGGTCGGCGGAGCGCCAGCCGTGAGGCCAAGACACAGCGCTTTGGCCTGCCGAAAAATCCAGGGATTGCCGAGGCAGCCGCGGCCAATGGCAACCCCGTCGGCGCCGGTCTCCTTCAGGAAGCGGAGCGCGTCTGCCGGAGTGCGCACGCCGCCGCTGCCCAGGACTGGAATTTGCACGGCCTGCTTGACGCGCGCCACAACGCGCCAGTCCGGGCCGCCCACGTAAGCCTGGGCGACGCTCCGGGCATGCACATCCACGGCGGCCGCGCCCGCTGCCTCGGCACAGCGGGCCACTTGAGGCGCCGTCTCCTGTTCGCCATGCGGGCCACTTCGGATCTTCAGGGTAACCGGCACTGACACGGCGCGCACCACGGCGGCGACAATCCGGCCAATAGCCGCTGGATCGGCAAGCAAGGCGCCGCCCTCGCCGCGATTCATGAGCCGCCGAATCGGACACTCAAAATTCAGGTCAACTATCGGGAAGCCGCACTCTTCCACGACCCGCGCCGCTTCGGCCATCACCGCCGGCTCAACGCCGCTCAGTTGCCCGGCCCGCGCACCTTCTGCCGGCGTGTTATACAAGAGCCGCAGTGCCCGCCGGTCGCGCCGCGCCACATCGACGGCATCCACGCGCTCCGTGCAAACCAGGCTGGCGCCGAACTGCTTCATCAGCAGCCGAAAGGGATGATTGGTATGCTCCTCCATGGGAGCGAGCGTGATAGCGTGAGCAATGGAGACCGGACCGATGCGCATGATTGCGATTGCAGATTTGCGATTGCAGATTTGCGATTGAAGAATGAATGCGATGGCAATTTCAAATCTGCAATCTTCAATCTGCAATCCGTAGGGTTACTTTGCTCGGCTCAGATATTCGCCCGTGCGCGTATCGACTGCGATTAGCTCGCCAATGCCGACGAAGGGCGGCACAGTAACCTTGAGGCCGGTCTCCAGGGTGGCGGGCTTGTACTGAGCGGCAGCGGTGGCGCCCTTGACGGACGGCTCCGTGTCCACGACTTTCAGGTTGACCGTGGCGGGCGGCTCGACGCTGATGGCCTTGCTGTCGTACATGATGACGTGGACGTTATCGTTCTCCTTGAGAAAGAGCATCATCTCACCGACCATCTCCTCCTCGAGATGGAACTGGTCGTACGACTCGGTGTCCATGAAGACGTAGCTGTTGCCGTCCTTGTACAGGTATTGCATCTGCCGCTTGTCCAGATAGGCCTGCTCGACCTTGTCCTGCGGCCGCACGCGGTTAATGGTGATCGAACCGGTGTTCAGGTTCTTGAGTTTCAATTGCAAAATCGCCCGCCAGTTGCCGGGCGTGTTCAAATCACGGTCCACGACCGAATAAAGCTGGCCGTCTTCCCCGACAATGACCATGCCCTTGCGGACCTGGCTGTATTCAATCGATGCCACAACCACCTCCCTAAGCGCAACCAATCTGCGGTTCTGACCGGAACAGAGAAGCAAAACGCTAATTCTAGCAACAAGTGCGCGAGGCGAGAAGGCGACATGTCCGCAAACGTCGCCACGGCAGTTATCCATTAGCACCTACACCAAAGCTGCCAAGCGTCCCAAGCCCCGTTCACGGGGCTTTTCGCGCAGCGTCTTAGACCCGCCGTTCAGGGCGGGTGCGATTGAACCGGAGCGATACATGTTAGTCCCGTTCACGGGACTTCTCGCTGTATGGCTTGAGCCCTCAGGAAGCAGCCGGCTAAAGCCCCACAGCGAGAAACCCCGTGAACGGGGTTCTAGGGAAGGTCACCCACGGCCAAGGCCCCGGCCGTCAACGGCAGGTCTAAGACGCTGCGCGAAAAGCCCCGTGAACGGGGCTCGGGAACGCCGGCAGCTTTGTTCGGAAACGGCGGCAGCCTTGTGTAGATACCAATGACAACTATCCGCGGCGATCATACTCCCTTGCCGACGGACCGAATCGCGATGGAGATTTCGCCGGCGAGCCTGCGCTTAGGATGTCCGCAGGCGCTTACGCTTCTTTTGCCGTCGCGCCTCATGCTGGGCCAGCTCGTGTTCTCCGCTGATGACCCAGCCGACGCGCCCTAACAAGCGCCCGTAAATCAACAGGCAGGCCGACCACACGAAGCCCGTCAGCGGCGCCAGGAAAACAAAGCTGTCGTAATGCATGATCGTCAGGTAGCCCAGGGCCACGCACGGCGCCACCAGCACGGCCGACATAACATACAGGACCAGCAGTACGACGGGACGACCCAGCAGATTGCGGACTATGTCGGTGTTCCAGAACATCCACCAGGAGTTATTGGTCAGGGCGCAGAGAAGCACGAAGGGCAACACGAAGATTGCGGACGGCACCAGACTCCAGGCGAAAATGCCGAACCCCAGCTCTCCCTGCAGGGGAGCCGCGGCGATGCCAAACGGGACTGCGGCACAAAGAAAGATCCACAGCAGGTAGAAAAAGGTGAGAAACTTTTCCCAGATTGAATCATCTGGCCAGTCCACCTTGGGATTGCCGGCCGCCGTGTCCTGGATGGTAGCCAGGAAAAAGCTGCTCGCAAACGTGCCCGTCCACAGCAAGAACAGCACGAAGCCCTTCATGTAGAGAATGAAGACGCGCGACCAGATGCTGCCCACGCCCATGTCGCTGTTGACGTACAGATCGATGACATAGTGAAGGCCGGCCGCCATCAGAGCGACGAGAGTCAGACCAAAGCCGAATAAGAACCAACCGCGCAGCGCACTGGGATGCCACGGGAAGCCGTACACGCCCCACCATAGCGGCAGCCGCGGCGCCGGCGGCCTCTTGCGACGGACCTCGATGTTCTCGACTTCGTCCGGCTCCGGTTCTTCCACGGGCCGGGTACGAGCCGGCGCGTGCGCGGCATAACCGCCGGCGTCCTCTTCGTCGTCCGCGGCGGGCCGTGTCTCTGGCCGCGGCCGCGGCGCTTCGATTGCGGAGCGGGCGCCGCCGGCGACCGGCTCTGGCGCAGACCGCAGCAGCGTGCCGCAGCGCGGACAGCAAAGCGTCCTGGTCGAGCCCGCCCGCGCCCGGCATTTGCTCCGGCAAGACGGGCAAACAAGGATCTCTTGGCTTGCTCCCATGGACTCCTCGCGGCCCATGCAACGCTCCTTCGGCACCGCGCTACCCATTGGGTCAGCGGATAATCTCCAGGCCCGGATTCGATTCCTTCAGGACCAGGCCGCTAGCCAGCGTGCCATCGAGATAAATCTTTTTCAACTTCTTCAGTCCCTTCAACTCGCCGAGGCGCACTTCATCCACCAGCGTCTGATTCAGGTTCAGTTCTTCCAGATCCACCATGTTCTTGAGAAACTGCATGCCCCCGCCCGTCACCTTGGTATGGCCGAGATCAAGGGAGTGCAGGGTCTTGACGTCCTCGAGCCATTCGAGGTTGATATCGCTGGTCAGGGTGCCGCCCAGGTTTAGTTTGCGGAGCTTCGGAAAGACGACCAGCCTTCCCAGAAGGCTCGGCTTGAAAGTACAGCCGGAAAGCGAGATGCCGACAACCGGGTTATCCGGACTTTTTTTATCGTACTCGATGGCGGCGTGCACCTCTTGAAGCTCCGCAAGAACTGGGCCCGGGTCGGGGGGAGCCTTCGGGGAGCCGGGTCTGATCCAGAAGAGAAGGCCCGTGGCCGCCGCCACCACAAATAGCCCGGCCACGATCAGCCCGATGTGGGCGGCCTTCGGGCCGGCGCTCTCTTGTTTTTTCTTTCGTTTTCGCTTTTTTCGCCGGGGCGTCGTCGCTTGCAGGTCTTCTTCCTGTTCCTCGCGTCCTGCAAGGTCGTCCTCCACCGGACGCTTCTTCTCGATAGACTTTGGCGGCGGCGCAGTTTCGTGTGCAGGACCCACGCCATACCCCTGGGCCGCTTCCTCGTCGGCCGGTCGCTGCCGCGGGGATGACTTGGCGCCCCGGGACGCCGGCGCGTCCACAGCTTGAATGCGGTTGCTCTTGGGCGCAGAGGCCACGTTCTTCGCGCTCGTTGGCCGCGAAGGCGGGCCGTCATCCGGAGCGGACGGGTCGGCCGATTTCGTAGCTGCTGCCGGCACGCGAAATTTCTGCCCACACTTCGGACAGGCGCCGACACCACCGCCCTGGGCATCGGGGATCGATAGGGAATTGGCACATTTGGGACATTTGATACGGATCATGACCTTGGCTCCCGGGCAACCTGGTCCGTAGAGGTACGAGTCTTACTAATTTACTCGACGCGGTTCGTAGATGCCACTCCTAAAATCGCCGAAGAAAGTGGACAATCGCCAGCCGCAAGCCCATAATCAAAATCTGCTCCTGGCGACCTGCCCCTTCCCCGGGTCGAGGCTCTGCCGATGTTCAGAATTTCTGTCCACAACGACAAACAGACGCAGCAACTCGTGCATGAAGCCGGTCCGCTCGAGCTGGGCCGCGGCCTGGCACGCGACCTGCCCCGCATCCAGATCGACGATGAGTACATCTCGCGCGATCAGCTGCGCGTGGAAGCGCTGACAAACGACCGCATTCGCCTCGAGAATCTCAGCCAGAAGAACGCCATCCGCATCCTGCCCAACGGCTGCCTCGAGGTCGGCAAAGCACAGGAGCTGGGTCTGCCGGTGCAGTTGAGCATCGGTCGAACCCAGATCCACATCGGCGCCGCCACCAGCAATCCCAATCAGACCGCCGTGACGCTCAAGCGACCCGTAAGCAGCCTGGCCGGAACCCTTCACGATCCGGGAGCACCGGATATCGACGAGGATTCGCTGGTGCTTCTGGACGCCCCCGTTCGCGCTGACAGCGCCAGCCTGAGACGGCGGCCCTTGCATGACGGCCAGGCCCCTACCGTAGAGGCCTTGAGCCAGTGGCTGGAAACCATCATTACCCTCCAGCAAAGCGCCCCCGGCTCTCCCGAGTTCACGCGCCATGTGGCCCAGACCCTGGTCGATCTCATCGGCCTGGATATGGGCCTGGTGCTTTTTCGCCGCGATGAGGGCTGGGCGATCGTGGGCAGTTTCGCGGTCGATAGCAACGTGCGCATGAATTACAGCCAGACCTTGCTGCGCCGCGTGCTGGCCAGCCGGCAAACCATGTACCAGGACCTCAAGGAGGCGGCGCTCGATGCCGTCAGCCTCGACGACACCGAGGCGGTCGTGGCGGCGCCGGTCTTCGGCCTGAATCAGGACGTGGTCGGCGTGCTCTACGGCATGCGCAGCAAACGCACGGTCGAGCGCGGCGGCATCCTGCCGCTCGAAGCCAAGCTGGTGCAACTCCTGAGCGAGGCGGTCGGCGCCAACCTGGCCCGCAGCACCGCCACGCGGACGCGCGTGCATTTCGAGCAATTCTTTTCGCCGGAACTGGTGCGCGAGCTCGAACGCGACCCGAGCATGCTGGCCGGCCGCAACCAGGAGGTGACGATCCTGGCCAGCGACCTGCGCGGCTTCACCGGCCTCTCCCAGCGGCTCGGCGCCGAAAGCACCTGCGCCTTGATGCGTGCCCTGATGGATCGGCTCTCCGAGTTGATTGTGGAGCAGGGTGGTGTGATCGTCGATTACGCAGGCGACGGCATCCTGGCGATGTGGAATGCGCCGTTGCCGCAAGCCGACCATCCGGCCCGCGCCTGCCGCGCGGCCCTGGCCATGCTCGACGCCATGCCCGGCTTCAATGCCCAGTGGCAGGAACAGGTTGGTCACGCGCTGGCCCTGGGCGTCGCCGTGAACACGGGCGCGGCCCAGGTAGGCAACACCGGCAGCATACGCAAGCTCAAGTACGGCCCGCACGGGCATACGGTCAATCTGACCAACCGCGTTCAGGACGCTACCAAGCAGCTGGGCCTGCCCCTGCTGATCACCGCCGCAACGCGCAACCGCCTCGATGGCTCGTTTGCCGCGCGCCGCCTCGGGCAATTTCGCTTGCGGGACGTGGAGGAGAGCGTCACGTTGTTCGAGCTCGCCGGCGCCCGCGCCGCCGCACATTGGCCCGACTATCGGGACGTTTATGAAACGGCCCTGACGCAGTTCGAATCGAGCCAGTGGGGCAAGGCCTGCCACACCCTCATGCCGCTGCTGGAAGCCGCCGCCCAGTGCGGCCAGTACGATCGGCCGACGCTCAAATTGATGCGCCGCTCCTGGGAATGCCTTGAAGTTTCCCCCAATCCGTTCACGCCGATTATCGAAGTGGTCGGCAAGTGACACGGATTGTTCAGGCTCATGGTCCGCCAAGCAGGAGCGTAAAATCCTTTTTCACCGCCTCGTAGCATTCGCACGCAGCAGCCTCCAGTCCGCGGCGGTTCAGCACCGTGATCTTGCCGTGGATGTAGTCGATCAGACCGGCCTTCTGCAGCTTGCGGGCGACCTCGGTCACGCTGGCCCGGCGCACGCCCAGCATTTCCGCGAGCAAGCCATGCGTGAGCGGGAACCGGTCCGAACCCATGCGATCGTGCGTCATGAGCAGCCAGCGGCAGCAACGTTTCTCGAGCGGATGCAGCAGGTGGCAAGCCACCGATTGCGTAAGCTCGCCGAGAAAGGCATTCACATAGCGGCAGAGAATCTGCGGCAAGCAACCGCCACGGCCGGCTGCGCCGCGAAGCAGGAGCACGGGTAGGCGCAGAGCCTGACCCGGCACCTGGACAATGTCGCTGCGCGGCGCGGCGTCGGCGCCCAGGAAAGCGCGCACCCCCACCATGCCCTCCTTGCCCACGCTGGCGACCGGCACACCCGAACCGTCGCGCATTATGTCGATCGAGGAAACCACGCCCGAAAGCGGAAAATAGACGTATTGCATCGGTTGCTCCCGTTCGTAGAGGACCTGCTTGAAGTCCAGGGAGACCAGTTCCAGGTTGGGAAGGAGATGCGTGTATTCTTGTTGTGGCAGGAGAGCGAGAAGGCGATTTTGTTCCTGAGTCAGCGAGCCTTCAGACACCTGCACCTCCTCGCGAGAGACATTGGCGAAGATCGGGCCGGCGATGGTTCCTGCGCACGCGGATAACCGTGCAAACGGCAGAGGAGATGATTGCTTCTCATATGTATATATTTATATATCTCTACCAATTGGCGTCAAGGCGGGCGCCGGGCGCTCAAAAAAGGACAGGGCCGGCCAAGGTCGTGTCGCCCATCACGAGTCTCGAACCGCACCCTGTCCAGATTCAATGGCCCGGCGATGGGGTCAAGTTAAGCATTTGTGGCTTTAAGTTTCAAGCACAATCGACCAACATTTTTTTTGTGCCGGTTTTCGTTGGACCGAGACTGTACGCTAGAGTACAATCTCTGCCATGGCTGGAGCCGGGAAAACCCCAAATCGTCACAAGCACAAGACCGTCAGCTTTCGCCTTCCTGAACAGGTGATGAAGCAACTGCGCAAGTTAGCCAGGCGCAATCGCCGCACGCTCTCGGGAGAGGCCCAGATCGCCTTTGAAAATCATCTTGCCGCCAACGGCCGCCGCACCTCCGTCCTCCAACCCGGCGCGGCGAAAAAAGCCTGATTTCGGGCGTATTCCAGGATTGATCTGATCGACGTGCATCGCCGTGCCCAACCTTGCTGGTGACAGGGCGAGCGCGAGTAGCCGGTAGGCTCGGAATAGAATATCATCTGGACCATTGCCCACGCACGCTGGATTAACCAAGAGACCGCAGTCCATGAAAGCTCTCGTCAAACGCAACGCCGAACCGGGGCTCTGGCTGGAAGACGTGCCGCGTCCCGAGATCGGCGTCAATGACGTGCTCATTCGCGTCGACCGCACGGGGATTTGCGGCACCGACCTGCACATTTACAAATGGGACGACTGGGCGCGGAAAACCATCCCGGTGCCGATGGTGGTCGGCCATGAATTCGTGGGCGAAATTGTCGCGGTCGGCTCCAACGCCACGGATTTCCATGCCGGCGAGATCGTCAGCGGCGAAGGGCACGTGGTCTGCGGCCGCTGCCGGAATTGCCTCGCCGGCCGGCGCCATCTCTGCAAGGACACCAAGGGCATCGGCGTCAATCGGCCGGGCGCCTTTGCCGAATACATCGCCTTGCCCATGACCAACGTCTGGCATCACGACCCGGAGGTCGATCGGGACGTCGCCTCGATCTTCGATCCGTTCGGCAACGCCGTGCATACGGCCCTGACTTTCCCCGTTCTGGGCGAGGATGTATTGATTACCGGCGCCGGGCCCATCGGCATCATGGCAGCCGCCGTGGTTCGCCATGCCGGGGCCAGGCACGTTGTCATTACCGACGCCAATCCGTATCGCCTCGAGCTGGCCACAAAAATGCGCGTCACGAAGGCCCTCGACATTCGCTCCGGCTCGATCGCCGACACGCAGAAGGCCCTGGGCATGAAAGAAGGCTTCGACGTCGGCCTGGAGATGTCCGGCAATCCGGCCGCTTTCCGCGACATGCTCGCCAACATGGCCCACGGCGGCAAGATCGCCATGCTCGGCATTCCGGAAAAGGACATGGCCATCGACTGGAACCTGGTGATCTTTAACATGCTGACCGTCAAGGGCATTTACGGCCGGGAAATGTATGAAACGTGGTACATGATGACCGTCATGTTGCAGAGCGAGCTCGACATCAGTCCGGTGATCACGCACCGCTATCACTACACGGAGTTTCAGAAGGCGTTTGAGCAGATGCTCACGGGGCAAACCGGCAAAGTGATCCTTAAATGGTGAAAGTCCTTGAACAGACATCGCCGTGAGATTCAAGTTGTCGATTCCCACACTGCCGGTGAGCCGACGCGGGTCGTCATCAGCGGCGGTCCTCACTTGCCGCCGGGCTCGCTTCAAGAAAAACTGGCTTATTTCCGCGCGGAGCACGACGCTTTCCGAGCGGCCGTCGTCAACGAGCCCCGCGGCTCGGATCCTCTGGTTGGCGCCTTGCCCTGCGAATCGCCCGATCCTTCCTGCCGCATGGGCGTGATGTTCTTTAATAATGTTGGCTATCTTGGCATGTGCGGACATGGCGCCATCGGGCTTATCACCACGCTCGCCTATATCCACAGGCTGGAGCCCGGTACGCACCGACTCGATACGCCGGCCGGCAGCGTCACGACACGACTCCATGACTCCGGCGCCGTCACCGTGCGGAATGTCGCAAGTTTTCGTAGCCAGGCAAATGTTGCCCTGCACGTGGAGGGCCATGGAAGCCTCGTCGGCGACGTGGCCTGGGGAGGCAACTGGTTTTTTCTCGTCCACGATCACGGTCAGGAGCTGACGTTGGGCAATCGTGAACGCTTGACCGATTTCGCCTGGAAAATCCGCCGGACGCTGGCCCGCAACGGCATCACGGGAGACAATGGCCAGGAGATCGATCACATCGAGTTGTTCGGCCCCTCAACCAAAGCAGATAGCAAGAACTTCGTCCTCTGTCCCGGCGGCGCCTATGACCGCTCACCGTGCGGCACCGGGACCAGCGCCAAACTGGCTTGCCTGGTAGCAGACGGCAAATTCCGGCCGGGCGATGTCTGGAGGCAAGAGAGCATCGTGGGCACCCTCTTTGAGGGTTCCGTGGAGATCGTCAACGGAGAGATTCACCCGAGCATTACCGGGAGTGCCTACATCGTCGGCGTGGCACAACTGATTCTCGACGAGCATGATCCATTCTGCTGGGGCATTCGACATTGAGCTGGAGAGAGACCATGCAATGGATAGGCGTTATCCCCGCATTGACCACCACGTTTCGTGAGGATCTCTCCGTCGATTTCGATTTCGTGGCCCGCCACGCGGGCTGGCTGGTGGACAACGGCTGCAGCGGTCTGGTTGCTCTTGGCTCGCTGGGCGAGGGGGCAACGCTCACCGAGGCGGAGAAGCTGGCGCTGCTGAAGACTCTTGTCAGGGCCGTCGGCGACCGTGTTCCTGTGGTTGCGGGGATTTCGTCGCTGAGTACGGCGGATGCCGTGCGTCTGGCAAAGATGGCGGCTGAGTACGGCTGCGAAGGACTGATGGTCTTGCCGCCCTACGTCTATTCCACCGATTGGCGCGAGATGAAAGCCCATGTGGCGGTGGTCCTGCGCGCGACCCATCTGTCCTGTATGCTTTACAACAATCCCATCGCCTACAGGACCGACTTTCTTCCCGCCCACATCGCGGAGTTGGCGGCCGAGCATGCCAACCTGCATGCGGTGAAGGAATCGAGCGCCGATGTGCGCCGCATTACTGCCCTGCGTGCCCTGATCGGCGACCGCCTGCAAATCCTGGTCGGCGTCGATGACCTCATCGTGGAGGGAGTTGCTGTGGGCGCCGTCGGCTGGATCGCCGGGCTGGTCAACGCTTTCCCGCGCGAGTCGGTTGCCCTCTTCCGGGCGGCGCAGCAAGGCATGAATGAGGAAACGCTGCGGCTCTATGCCTGGTTCTTGCCGTTATTGCGTCTGGACACGGTGCCGAAATTCGTGCAGATGATCAAGCTGGCCCAGGCCGCCGTCGGCATGGGCAATCCGCGCGTGCGGCCGCCGCGCCTCGAACTGGCAGGGGATGAACTGCGCGAGACGCAGACCATCATCCAGCAGGCGCTGAGCCAACGCAGGTCATGAGGCGCAGAATGCATCGCGCTCCTTTCCCTTGCTTGCAATCGCGCACGCCACCGCCTAAAATGCAGTCGGTTTGGCGATTTCTGTGCACCTCGCCACCGCCGCCATGACATGGGTCCTGCACAGGACGGAGACGCAGCGCATGAAATCCTGGCCCTGCTGCTGGCTCATCCTCGCCAGTTTATGCGTTGCCTGCCTGGCCGGCCGCTGCTCGGCGCAGTCTGAATTTCCAGACAAGAAAACTCTTCTGGAGCAATTGCCGCCGCCGCAATCGCTTAATCTGGAAAACCTATTCAAGAAGATGGACAAGCGAACGCTTGACGCTGCGTTGGCCGCTCTTGAAAAACAGGGATTTACTCGTGCAGATATCAAGGCTCTGCTGGCAAAACCCGGCTTCATGGAGGAGGTAAAGAGCCTCCCGCCCAATAGTGCTCTTGTGCCTCCTGAAATGAAAAATCGGTTGCAACACATGAGCGAGGAACAGAGGCAATCCTATCTCGATGGGTTGAAGAAATACGTTGACGGCAATGATCCTAACGCTTCGCGCGCGCCCAACTCTCAGAATAAGTCCGACATCCCGCTAATGCCAAAACCGGTGGTCGTCGGCGACGCAAAGAACAAGGATGATTGGTCCGCGCAGCCCCCCGTTGGACAAGATTCCAACGTTCCTCCCGTGAAGCCCAATCCGGAAGCGCTGGAGCCGCAGCCGCCGCCGAACTCGGCACTCAGCCGCGGCGTCATGAGCTGGGCACGCAGATTCGATCCGTCGCTTACCGAGTCTCCGGCCTTGCGCAAGGCCATCCGAGAGCTGGGACAGCATGTTGGTGAAAATGATCCGCGCTGGCAGAAACTGAGCGCCAGCGCCGCGGCCATGAAGGAGCGCTGGTCGAAATTTGGGGAGTCGCTCCATCTGGAGCGCTTGGTGCCCAAACGGGGCATCCCCTGGCCGCAGCACTGGAAAGGCCCTTCCCTGTCCGGCTGGAACCACTTGCAAGGCAACGCCGAGCGGGTGCTTAGTGCGGCTCAGGGCAAGAAACTCGTCACGGCGGCAGGCGGTGCTTCCAAGAGCTGGCAGGGCGTGCTGGCGGGCGTGGTGCTCGGGCTCCTGGGCGTAATCCTTTGGAATGTGGTATTGCGGAACGCGCGGCGGGACGTCGCCGCACAGGCGCGCTTCAAACTCGGCCCCTGGCCCGTCGATCCTGCCTCGGTAGCCAATCGCGAGCAATTGGTCCGGGCCTTTGAATACCTGTCGCTCCTTTGGCTCGGCGCCGCTGCGCGCAACTGGAACCACGAAATGATCGCCGCGCAATTGGGGCAGAAGACCAAACCCGAGGGAAATGCCGCGCCGCTCTTGGACCCGGTTGCCCAGCAGCACGCGGCCGAAGCTCTGGCAGCCCTGTATGAGCGTGCCCGTTATGCGCCGGCGACCGAACCTCTGCCCGACGAGGCGCTGCGCTCCGCACGGCGCGATCTTACTTTCCTGGCGGGGCTGCCGGCATCATGAGACGACCTGCTTGGCCTTTATGGTTTGCCCCGGCTCTTGTTTGCGTTTTTGTAGCCCCGGCATTTGCCCAGCAACCCAAACTGCCTGAGGCAAGCGGCACAGATATCTTTCGACGTATCTTGTTTGATCTCGGTTGCAATCCGCTAACGAGTCCCGCGGACCTACTTAAGAATCCTGAGACAAAAGTGGTTATTGCTCTGGGAAGGCGGAACAGGCAAACCTCGGCAGCGCCGAGTAACCAGCCAGTTGTGTCCTGGCATGGTTTTCTTATGAACGGCGGCTCCGTGTTGCTCGCATCGGATGAAGTTTCCAGGCAACGCTTCCTAGCCGAACTCAACATTGACATCAACCAAGGACCGCTAGAAGCGCCCTCCGATTCTCCAAGCGCATACCTGAACGGGACGGGGCTCTTCGTAAGATCGTTGGGCACTGCGCCCTTTTCACGCGACCTGAATCACATCGTGACGATTCGCCCTGGTTTCCTCAACGTTATGCGCGATTCTCCGCTTCAAGTATTGGCCGAATTGCCCGCCGACGCGCGGATCAAGGGCGACCTCGGTCGGCCAAGACCGCGCATATTCGCCGCGGGTAACCACGGCTTTGGAAACCATAGCGGCCGGGTCTTGGTCTTGGCGGATCAAAGCGTCTTCACCAACGCTCTTCTCTGGCAGCAGCCGGGTTCCGCTTCCGCGAATGACAATTTTGAATTCGCGCGCAACTGTGCGGACTGGTTGACGGAGTCCGGCAAACGCAAAGAGATCTTGTTCTACGAGGCCGGCAAAATTGTCGAAGACTTCGACATCAATTTTATGGAAGAACCCGCGCCGCCCTTGCCGCCCATCGAAGATGTCGTGCATGCCATCAATCAAGGCCTTTCGGGCATCGAGGAGGAGGACCGTTTCACGACGGGGCTTGACGCTCTGGCGCGGCAAGTTGACGCCCGGACGGTAATCATCGCCACGAGCATTCTGCTGGCCGCGTACGGGCTGATCCGGCTTGGGCGAGCCAAGTACCACGTGGAGCCCGGCCGGCCGCTCCTGGAAACCAGTCTGACGCAACTGGTGCCCTCGATCGACGTGGCCGCGCAGCGCCAGCGCTGGATGCTGCGGCACGGCAACTTCGCCGAGGCGGCGCAGACCCTGGCGCGGCAATTCTTTGAACATCTGCAGACGACCGGCCTGCTGCCGCCACATGCCGGCGAGCCGTCCGCCGAACCGCCCCGCCTGCGCAGCCGCCAAGGTTTCCGGCAGACGTGGAAGAGACGGCATGAGGTCCGGCGTTTCTGGCAGATCGCCTACGCCGAACTCCCGGCACCAACCTCCGCGCGACAACTGGCGGCCTTGCAGGCCGCGCTGATGCGTCTGCGCCAGGACTTTGCGCAGGGCATTCTCCAGTTTCAGCACACGGCGGGCCCACCTTCTCCTCCGCCCAGATCGGCACAAATCGTGTAAGATACTCTTTGCTGCTGGACTCCCCTAACCGAGGATCAGGTCCAACGTGACGCCAACTGAGCAACTTGCACAACGCTTGACGCCCCCCGCCGTATCGCCCGATGCCAACGGCGAGGCCGTTCGCGAGCTGGCCGGCCGCCTGCGCACCCTGCGCGAGCGCACCTTTACAGAGGTCGGCCGCGTCGTGGTCGGCATGGAGGCCGTGACGCATCAATTCTTGATTGCCCTCCTGGCCGGCGGCCACGTCCTTCTGGAAGGCGTGCCGGGCGTCGCCAAGACCACCCTGTCGAAGACGTTCGCGCGCATCCTGGGCATCGAATATCACCGCCTGCAGTTCACCCCGGATCTCTTGCCCTCGGATGTCACCGGCACGTACATCTTCGACCGCAAGGAAAATGATTTCGTCCTCCGCAAGGGGCCGATCTTCTGCAATATCCTGCTGGCGGACGAGGTCAACCGCGCTCCGGCCAAGACCCAGTCGGCTCTCCTGGAAGCCATGCAGGAGATCCAGGTGACCATCGAGGGCACCACGCTCAGGCTGCCGGAGCCATTCATGGTCCTGGCGACGCAAAACCCCATCGAGCAGGAGGGCGTCTATCGACTGCCCGAGGCCCAGCTCGATCGCTTTCTGCTCCGCGTGGAAATGGGCTATCCCGGGCATAACGGCGAGGTGGACATGCTCAAGCTCCACAGCCGTCCGGTGGAGGAAGTCAACCAGGTCTTCACGTCCGAGCTGATCCTGGACATGCAGCGGCAACTGGCCGCCGTGCACGGCACCGAGGCGCTCTTGCACTACATCGTCGATCTCGCCGAGGCCAGCCGCAACCACCCCGACCTGGCCCTGGGCGCCAGCCCGCGCGCCGCCCTCTGCCTGCTGCGCTGCGCCAGGGCCCGTGCTCTCCTGGACGGCCGCCATTATTTCACCCACGCCGACATCCACGCCATCGCCCTCGGCGTCCTCGGCCACCGCCTCATCATTCGCCCCGAGGCCGAAGTCGAAGGCAAACGCGTCGCCGACGTGGTGCAAGAATTACTGAACTCGGTGCCCGTTTTGGAAACGAAATAGTCCATAGTCAATTAGTCCATAGTCAGTAGCCAATAGCCGGTTCTGCTACTGACTATGGACAATGCCTATGGACTACTGACTAACGATGCTAACTTCCCGCGGCTGGTGGTTTCTGATCGGCGTGCTGTGCTTGCTGGCGCTGGGCATATTCGACGAGCGTTGGCCGCTCACGCTGCTGGCGTTGACGTTGCTGCTGTGGTTCCTGGCGGAATGGCTGATTTTTGTTTTGCGCGTGCGCCTGGCGGTGCCGGCTTTGCAAGTGGCGCGAACGGTTGCCGATGACCGGGGCGCGGCCACCAATCTCTGGGCCGGGCGCACTTTTCATGTCAACGTGCGCATCACGATGCCGCACTGGCTGGGCCTGCCTTTTCTCAAGATTGCGGAGTTCATTCCGTTCGGCGTCGTCCCGATCGGCGGCCAAACCGAGAATGCGGGAGCGTTGGCCATGGAGGAGGGCCTCAACCTGCAGTACAGCATGTGCTGCGGCCTCGCCGGCCGCGTCCGCTTCGAAGGCGTCCGTGTGGAGACCGCCGATCTGCAGGGTTTCTTTTATCACACGGGCTTTCTGCCTGGCCTGCTGGCGCTGCGCGTCTTGCCGCCGCTCGCCGACGCCCGCGGACACCGGCCCACGGTCAAACGGCATAACTTGCTGCCGTCGCCTGGACTGCATCGCCATATGCGGCCCGGTTCGGGCAGCGAGCTCCTCGACCTGCGCGATTACCTCCCCGGCGATCCGCCCAAGACCATCGCCTGGAAAATCTCGGCACGCCGCGATCGGCTCATTACCAAGGAGTTCGAGAGCGAGGTGCCCCTGCGCTGCACGCTTTTTGTGGATACCTCTCAGTCCGTCCGCCTCGGTCCTCCCGGGCGCAACGCCCTGGCGCGACTAGTGGACATCAGTGCCGCCATGGCCCAGGCCACCGCGGCGGCGCGCGACCTGTCCGGCCTCTGTCTTTTCGATGACGCCGGCGTTCTGGCAACGATACGACCGGCGCGCGGCAGCCGGCATCTCGTGCAGCTCCTGAACATTCTCGCGGACGCCGCCGGCATGGCGCCGGCTTCCGGCGTGGCGCGCGTGCAGACGCTGCTACCGCTCGCCTGTGCCCTCGCTGAGGAAGTTCATCCGCAGTTACTCGGACCGGAAGTTAATTACGTTCCGCCCTGGCTCCCCTGGTTCTGGCCGATTCCTGAACGGCCGCGGGAGCGCGCCGCTTTTCTCCGCCGTGCCGTCGGCCTCCTGGCCACCGCTTCGAGCTTCGTGCCGCTGGCCGCTGTCGCCGGGCTCGCCTATCTCTTCAGCGATCCGCTGGCCTACGTCATCGTGCCGGTGCCCGAGACCATGCTGCTCTTGCTGGCCGTGGGCTTACTGGCCAGCACGGGCATGTTCTACTACGCGCTCTTGAAGTTCCTGCGCCGCGCCTTCTTTTTGGTTTTCGCACGCCGGCGCCGCCAGCTGGCGCGCTGGCGCAAGCAAATGGCTGCTCTGCTCGCGGAGCGTTATGGGCTTGGCGCGGGCGGGATCGGCATGCTGCTCGAAGACGATGAGCGCTGTGTTATTTATCTGCAGCAGTTTCTGGCCGAGCACAACATGCCATTCCCGGTGCCGCTTTATGACCGCGCCGGCCGCTACCTGTTCGCCTCTGCCAAAAAGGTCGATGTCCTGGCCCGTGCTCTGCTCCACGCCGTCGGCAAAGGCAGGGACAACGAGATGTTCGTCTTGCTGGTCGATTTGCTGGAGCTGGCCGACCACCTGGAACCGCTGCGCCGTGCCGTCAAGATAACGCTGGCGCGGCATCATCAAGTCGTGATCGTCTGCCCGTGGCCGCCCGGCGTGGCGCCGCCCAGGGCGCATGGCCTGCAAGAACCGACGCCTGCCGCGCCAATCGACATCCAGGCCGTGCTGCAGGCGGCGGCGACGGAACGCCTGCACCGCGCCTTCTACCAGTTGCGGCGGACTTTCGCCCGCCTCGGTGTCCTGGTGGTCTGTGCCGAGGGGACTGACCCGGTCCGGCTGCTGCTCGATCGCCTCGACCGCCTGCGCTCGGTGGGGCTGGGGAGGAAGCGATGAGCGAAACGGAGAAAACCGGGCCGACGGTCGATGATCCCGCCGTGCGCAACTACACCATCCTCTGCCTCGGCTGTCTTTCGCTGCTGCTCGTGGCCTTGCTGCGCAAGAACGCGGGGCCCTGGGGATTCATCCCCGTGGCGGTCGGGCTTCTCGGGGTCTGGCAGCATTGGCGGCTGGGGCCGTTTTTTACCTTGATCACCGTGGTGATCTTGCTGGTATCCCATGAGCCGTTCGGAGATATCAACAGCAGGGCGGCGCGCACCTTTCGCTTGACGGACTGCATTCTGTGCATGGCGGCGCTCGGCTACGTCATCGGCCAATTCCGCCTGCAAAGCCTGGTGCACGCGATCGTTCCCGCCGACCCGCGCCGGCGCCGGGAGTCGCCGCGGGATGCATCCCCGGACGCCCTCCCGCAAAGCACACTCAATCGGGATCCGCGGCTGGCCCAGCCGGCGGAGATCGCCTGGGTGATCATGGCGCTGCCGATATGCGCCTTGTTTGCCCAGGTACTGTGGAGACTGTTGCCGGCAAGTACGTCCTGGAGCGGAAATTTTCAGCCGACCTGGCGCGTGCTGGTCCCGGGCATTGTCTGCGCCTGGCTCCTGGTCCTTGCACTATTCGTGGCCCAGGGCTTGCTGCGCTATGTGGGCTGGCAGCGACAAACGCCGCGGGAGGCAAGGCTGACGCTTCTGGATACCTACTGGCAAGAGATCCGCCGTGAACTACGCCGCATCAGCCACTGGCTGGCCTGGGCACAGTCCAGGCGCCAACGAAGAAAGGACCCGTCATGAGATTCTGGACGCGCGAGATGGCCGGCTGGGCGCTCGTCATGCTCGGTCTGTTCGCTTTCTACAAATGCTACGGACTGTTGACCGCCGACGATCATCGCCTGATCGAAGGCAGCGCCCTTACCATCGTGGGCATCGTCATCTTTCGCGGCGGCATTCATTTGCTCAAGGTCGCCGTGGCGGCTCAGGTGTGCGCCGAGGCAGAGCAACGCCTCACCGAGACGAGAGCGGCGCCGCTGAAGATAGGCGCGGCACAGGCGGGCCGCTTGACCGGCGGCCGGTCTATTTGAAATTCACGGTGTAAAAAATGATGACGGCGGCGACACTGATCAAGGTGCCAAAAATCCCACCCATGATGGCAATGATGGCGTGGGCGGTGCCATGCGCTTGCGGTCGCCGCCGGACGTGGCTCAGCCCCAGGATGCCAAGGACAAGCGCCGTCGGGCCGAGGATAAAGCCCAGGATCGGAAACAAGGCAAAAATGCCGCAGTAGTAGCCGGCCAGCGCCTTGGGATTCTTGTAGGGAATGATGGTCGAGACGACCTCGTCCCCTTCATCGCGGCGGCGCACCGAACGACGCCGCGGCCTGCGCTCGTACTCCTCGTCGTCCGCGTCATCGTCCTCGGGAGGCCGGCGACGCGGGCGGGCAGCCGGCCGGCTTTCCACCTCGACTATCCCTTCTTCCTCTTCCGGGTCAACGCGCCGCTTGCGGGGTGGCAGCTTCTTGCCGCATTCCTCGCAGCGCACCGCTTCAGGTGGATTGGGGGTATCACATGCCGGACAACGCATAGAGCACTTCTCCAAACAGCCGGGGCGCCCTGGCGCAGTTCAGGAACCCGGCCCGAACATTGAACTAGCGGCAAACCCGTTCTCCCGCCGGCCTTCGATATGCATTTAACACGGTCCGCACGCCAGGTCAAGCGCCTGCCGGCGCCGGCGTGCATACCCGCAATTGCAAGGCTGGTTGTTTAACTTCGGCGTCCGCTACCTGCCCGGCGAGCCCGTGTTCGTGCCGAAGTCTGCCGACGCCGCCGAGAATGACGGCTGGCTACTCGCGCTGCGCTATGACCGCGAGCTGGATCGGAGCGATCTCGTCGTCCTCGACGCCAACGACTTCGAACCGCGCTCCGCTGGCCGTCGTGACACTCTCGTGCGGGCGGCCTCATTCCAGGGGGAGAATAAGCCTGCCGCTTCATCGACGCGTCATCTCAATCCGCACCGGCAGCCGCCGACGCAGGGAAACATGTTTTGGGTGACGGTGGAAGAAGCAGTGGAATTGAATCGGCTCTTTCCCTAAATTGGCGGCAAGGAAAATTCCCCATGGCAGCCATCATCACGCTCGAACGCCCCGACAGTGCCGACGCCGTCGGGCTGATTACGGAGTTGGAAGCGCATCTGGAGCCGCTCTATCCACGCGAGAGCCGCCACGGTTATAGTGTCGAAAAGTTGCTTGCCCACGACGTGGCGTTCTTCGTGCTGCGCGCTGACGGCCCGCCTGCGGGCTGCGGCGGCATCCAATTGTTCGGCAGCGCCTATGGGGAGTTGAAACGCATGTATGTGCGCCCGCGCTTTCGCGGTTTGGGTTTCGGGAAGTTGCTGCTCGAGCATTTGGCTGACCATGCCCGAGCTCACGGAGTGGGCCTCCTGCGCCTGGAAACCGGCATTCATCAAAAAGAAGCCATCTGCTTATATGAGCGGATGGGGTTCCAACGTATCCCGCCGTTCGGAGCCTACGTGGAGGACCCGCTCAGTCTGTTTTATGAGAAGCGCATCATGTAGAAGCCTATCCAGATCTTCCATTGCGGCGGGCTCGAGCGGCAAGATCAGTTCCAGGAGAAATCTCAAGTCGGTAGTTGACCCAAACTGGGCAGCCTGTTTCAATACCATGCTAGGTTAGCCGGGCGGCGCCCGTGCCAGGTTAACCGGCGCGCCTTGATATGTTGACCGGCCAGCGAACAACGGGATTGCGAATTCACCGAGGAGGACCTCATGCCCTTGATTCAGGTCAAAGTAATTGAAGGCGTCTTCACGGAGACGCAGAAGCGCGAGATGGTCCGGAAGCTCACCGACGCCATGGTCTCCATCGAGGGGGAGAATATGCGCCCGGTGACCTGGGTGATCGTCGAAGAGGTCGACAGCGGCAATTGGGGCATCGGCGGCAAGCCGCTGACCACGGCCGATGTGAAGGCCCTTGCCGCCGGCAAAGCCACGGGGTGACGAGGGCTCGCACCTGACAGAACGTGACCGTGCCGGGCATCATAGCGTTTCAGCGGCGGAGGAAGTCGTGGTGGACGGCACAATTTGCTACCTGAACACGGACCTCGACCTGAGCTCGTCCGACGACCTGACGGCTCTGGCGGCTGTCTTCGAATCTCGGGGTGTCTTCCCCTTGCATGTCGCCCGTGGCGACGATGGGCTCTGGTACGCGACGTTCGAGGTGCTGGACCAGCACACTGAGCCGGAGCCGAACATCGCGGTGATGGTCGCGGTTGTCGAATCGTTCGGCGAGCCGCACCGCTCGGTTTGGCTGGGTTGCACGCTGCGCGAGTTCAACATCGGCTACGATTGCGGAGCCGAGCCGTGGGCGTTCAACCAAGGATTGTCGTGTGGGCTCTTGGGTCGCATGGCCGCTATCGGCGCGTCGTTGCGGTTCACGCTCTACCCGCACCGCCAGCAAGGCACTCCGAACCAGGCGCTACAACAGACCGGCGGGGCATGACCGCTTTCCGGGTTTCAACGGCTCTCCGGCCCGCCGGCTGCTGAGCTTGTTGGGCGCTCGAACTACGTCGCCTCCGCTTTATCATCGGAGCTCACCCATGATCATCGCCCTGGCGTCGCCTCGCATTGCGTCATCCATCGATGAGGGCCTGGACAAGATCAAGCGTTTCCTGTCCGAAGCTTCGGCCCAGGGCGCGGAGATCGTGTGTTTGCCGGAAGCCTATCTCCCAGGTCTGCGGGGACAGGATTTTGAAGTATTGCCCTTTGATGAGAAGCAGCTGGAACGCGTTCTCCAGGCCGTGGCGCCCTGGGCGCGCACGTATGCGGTGGCCACGATTCTCGGGATGGAACGGCCCACGGCGGCGGGCCGGCAGATTGTCGCCTGTGTTATTGACGCCCGCGGCCGGATTCAGGGATACCAAACCAAGAACCAACTCGACCCGAGCGAAGATCGGTTCTATGTGCCCGGGAATACCCGGCGGCTCTTCGAGATCAACGGGGTCAAGTTCGGCGTGGCGATTTGCCATGAGGGATGGCGCTATCCCGAGACGGTGCGCTGGGCGGCGGTGCGGGGCGCCAAAATCGTTTTTCATCCCCACCACACCGGGAGCGATCGAGAAGGGGTCCGTTTGACCGAGTGGGGCGCGGCCGGCGGGCCTTACTACGAGAAGGCGATGATGATGCGCAGCAGGGAGAACACGATCTACTTTGCCAGTGTCAATTATGCCTTGCGCTTCCAGGAATCGGCGACCAGTCTTATCGCCCCGTCAGGCCGGTGCCAGGCGTACTTACCCTACGGGCAGGAAGGCGTCCTGGTGCAGGAGATCAAGGTCGAGGAAGCAACCGGTTTGCTGGCATCTCGCTATGCGCCCGAGCGTTATCAAGAATTCAATTCGGAATGAGCATCCATGATAGACCTTTTCTCGGTGGAGATGCGCCGCAACCCTTACCCCGCCTATGAGCAGATGCGGAACGGCGCGCCTGTCTTCCGCCTCCCGCCCTTCGATCTCTGGCTGATCTTCGACTTCGAGGGCGTCAAGCGGGTGCTGGTCGATCATGACGTCTTCAGCTCCGACCTGTCGCATGCGTCCGGGAATGGCAACCCGGGGGAGTGGTTTATCTTCTTCGACCCGCCGCGTCATACAAAGCTGCGCGCCCTCATCTCCAAGGCCTTCACCCCCCGGGTGGTCGCGAACCTGGAGCAGCGCATCCGTGAGCTGTCGCGTCAGCTTCTGGACCAGACGATCGAGCGCGGCGAGATGGACCTGGCCGCGGACTTTGCCGTGCCTTTGCCCATGCTGGTGATCGCGGAGATGCTGGGCGTCCCCGTGGCGGACTGGCCGCGCTACAAGCGCTGGAGCGATGTGATCCTGAAGCTCGCGAACACCTTCTCGAGGGATGAGGAGGCGGTCAGAACCGTCAATGAGTATGGGGCAGTCACGGCCGAGATGCGGCTCTTTCTGCCCGACGTGATCGCGCAGCGACGGGCGGCGCATCAGGATGACCTGCTGACCCGGCTCGTCGAGGCCGAGGTGGACGGCGAACGGCTCACGCAGGCGGAGATCCTGGGCTTCATGCAGCTCCTCCTCGTGGGCGGCCAGGAGACGACGGCGAACCTGCTCAACAACGCCGTCCTGTGCTTCCTTGAAAACCCGGATCAGCTCGCCCGGCTGCGAGCGGCGCCCGACCTCCTGCCGTCCGCGATCGAGGAGGTCCTACGCTATCGCGCGCCGGTGCAATGGATGCCGCGCGCGACGCGGCGCGACGTCAAGATGCACGGCCAGGTGATCCCGGCCGGGAAGCTCGTCCTGCCGCTGATCGGCTCCGCGAACCGTGACCCCAAGCAGTTCCGCGACGCCGGCCGCTTTGACATCACCCGCGACCCCAACCCGCATCTGGCGTTCGGGCACGGCATACACTCCTGCCTGGGCGCGCCGCTGGCACGCCTGGAAGCCCGGATCGCCCTTGCCGATTTCCTGGAGCGGGTGAACGGGTTTGCCCTGGTGAGCGACGAGCCGTGGGAGCCGCGCAAAGCGCTGAACGTGCATGGCCCGTCGCGGCTGCCAATTCGCTTCACGCCGGGCCGGCGCGCTGCGGCTCCGGCCTGATGTCCTCGCCCCCGGCGTCGAGATGCAACGTTGCCGGCCACAACTCACATTTACGGCAGGACTAAGATGGCCTTTGATCTCCAACCCACTTTGAAAGGTGAACTCCTCGAACTCAGGCCGCTTCGGCCAGAGGATTTTCAGGACCTTTACGCGGTAGCTGCCGATCCGCTCATCTGGGAACAACATCCGAGCAAAGATCGATACAAGAAAGAGGTGTTCAAGGCGTTTTTTCGCGAGGCCCTGGAATCCGGCGGAGCGTTGCTCGCCCTTGATTGCAAGGATGGCCGGGTCATCGGCTCGTCGCGATTCCATGGCTACGACCAGGACAAAGGCGAGATCGAAATCGGTTGGACGTTTTTGGCCCGATCGCACTGGGGCGGCAGCTTCAATCGGGAAATGAAACAGCTCATGCTGCAGCACGCCTTCCGGTTCGTGGACAGCGTTATCTTTCTCGTTGGTCCACAGAATTTGCGCTCGCAAAAGGCCGTGGAAAAGATAGGTGGCGTGCGTGTCGGATCAAGGCCCGACGCGAGCGGCCGCGAAAGTTTTGTTTACCAAATTCGCAGGGCAGGTACTGCGGATTAATGTAAAAGCCTCCGCGCTAACTAAGCGCAGATCCCTTCGGCATTTCATTTGCTCCAGCGTATGTTGTTTCCTCGTCGCCCGAGCAAGCCCTTTCTCTAACGCGAGGAGGTTGGCCATGCTTCGCGCAAGCTTATGCGTAATGGCGGTTGTGGCATTTCTTTGGGGCCGCGGGCTTATGGGCGAGGACGCCAAAGTTAAGAAGGATCCGCCCAAGCAAATGGAGGGACCGATCAAGAAGCTGGACACGAAAGATCCCGAAGCAGTTTATGTCACCATCACGGTCAAGAGAATGCAACCGACCGACAAGGAAGACGTGCTCCAGGAAGTGGACAAGGATTATCGCTTCCGGATCGGACAAGCCACGAAAATCATTGGCCTCGATGGCAAACCGGAGAAGCAGAGACTGAAGGAATTCCACACGGGTGACCGGGTGCGCGTCGAATACAAGGACGACACGGCATTGGAGGTGAGAAGGGTACCGCCGAAATAGCGCGTTCACCCTGCAGGCACGCACGGCAAGTTATTGTTCGGTGAGCGCGGACCTGAAACCGGATAAGGGGACGGGATTTCCCCTTATTCGGAAAGGCGCATTCTTCAGTCAGTTTTTCTTTACATTGCTCTTTCGCGTGGCTACTCTTGCAAGAACTAAGATGTTGTCGCCTTTTCAAGAGGCGGCCAGTAGCCAATCGCCCCGGAGAGCATCCATGGACGTCTTCCGTGCACTTTGCTTGTTCGGAGTCCTGGCATTCGCGCCGGCGTTGCTCTGGGCGGCAGACGAAAACCTTGATAAAGGCCGGGAAGCATTACAGAAGAAGGACTATGACACGGCCCTCGCACGTCTCAGCGACGCCATCCAAAGCGATCCGCAGAATGCCGCCGCCTATTCGCTGCGAGCTTACGCCTACCTGCAGAAAAAGGATCTCGACAAGGCGCTTGCCGATTTGAGCGAAGCCATTCGGCTTAATCCGGACGACATCGGCGCCTACGGCAATCGCAGCATGATCTACGTGCTCAAGCGCGATCTGGACAAGGCCATCGAGGACCTGGGCGAGACCATTCGCCTGGATCCGCAGAACGCCGCCCGCTACATCGGCCGCAGCGCGGTCTATGCTCAGAAGAAGGACTACGACAAGGCCATCGAGGATTTGACGGACGCGATCCGCCTCGAACCCGACAAACCCGCCGCTTACGCCAACCGCGGTATGATTCACCAGATAAGAAAAGACTACGACAAGGCCATCGACGATTACGCGCAGGTCATCCGCATTCTGCCCAAGGACTCGGGCGGCTATCTCAGCCGGGGACGCGTCTTGCTGGACAAGCTCGATTTCGACGCGGCACTCAAGGACTTCGACGAAGCCGTCCGCCTGGATCCGCAGAACCCGTTTTGCTATTCGTACCGCGGCTGCGTCTTCCAGTACAAAAGGAACCCGGACAAGGCGATTGCGGATTTTACCGAGGCGCTGCGTCTGAATCCGCGCGACGCCTTCGCACTGCGCGGCCGGGGGACGGAGCTGCTGCGCAAGCAGGCATTCGACAAAGCCGTCGCGGACCTAAGCGGCGCCCTGCGCCTGAACCCGCGCGATGCGGAGTCTTACATACAGCGCGCCGCCGCCTACTGGGCCAAGGAAGCCTACGACAAGGCCGTCGCCGACTTCAGTCAGGCGGTGCGTCTCAACCCGAAAGATGAACGGGCCTATCATGGCCGGGCCCGGCTGCTCGCGCGCCAGCGGGAATTCGACAAGGCCGCGGCCGATTACACCGCCGCCCTTGGCCTCGATCCTAACAATGCCATGCTGGCTCTGGAACGCGGCGGTGTGTACGTGGCGCGACAGGATTTTGAACGCGCTCTGGCGGACTTTGGGCTGGTGATCCGCCTGAAGCCCAAAGCGGCCGAGGGTTACGAGGCCCGTGCCGGCGCCTATGAAGCCAAGAAGGATTACGCCAGGGCCGTCGCCGATCTGAACGAGGTAATCCGCTTGAAGCCGAAGGACCCCTGGAGCCTGGTGCGCCGGGCCACGGCCTATGCATTGCAACAGGACTACGCCAAGGCCATCGAGGATTATGATGCCGCCATCAAGCTGGATGGCAAACAAGAATGGTTCTACATGCAGCGGGCCAGAGCCTACGAAGCGAAGAAGGACCATGCCGGCGTGGTCCGCGACTATGAGACGATCATCAAGTTGAGCCCAAAGAATGCCCTGGCGTATAACAACCTGGCCTGGGTGCTGGCGACCTGCGCTGCCGACCGGTGTCGCGACGGCAAGAAGGCGATGGCGTATGCGCGCAAGGCCTGCGAGCTGGTGGAGTGGAAGAACCCTTCCTACCTCGACACGCTGGCCGCTGCCTGTGCCGAAGCGGGCCAGTTTGAAGAAGCAGTGCAATGGCAGAAGAAGGCCCTGGCAAACCTCTCCAAGGCAGAGGCGAGCGAAGCACAGGCGCGACTCAAACTCTACGAGCAGCGTAAGCCCTACCACGAAAACCGTCCCTGACTCAGGCGCGGTTCACATCCGTGAACTATTCCGAAAGGTACCATCCCGGCTGCCGGCACCAAAGTTGCAGTCGTCCACCTAAACACGCTGTGGGGTTGTGGCAGCACCGAAAAGCATGTTCATCCCCTCCTGGAGAAGCATCCATGGTCGGCCGAATTGAGATCGAGATTTTTCCTTGCGATGAAGCAACGGAAAGCACGTGTCCTCTGTGTGGTGAAACGCTTCTGCTATCTTCCAGAACCGGGTTGCTTTATGACGGCGACCAGCCTTTGGGCTGCATGTGCGCCCGCTGCCTGGAGGAGACCCCCCACCAGGTGGCTGCGCGGTTGCGGAAGCGGGTCGTCGATCTTTACAAGTTCGTTCGCAAAGCTCGTCATTACCTGGACGGCGAGCCGTGGGGCGGCTGCATCGAGAAAGTGCGCCGCCGCGCGGAACACTGGGACGCGCTTTCCGGGCGGCTTGCCTGTTTGCAGGATTGGCCGATTCGTGAAGGAGCGGTTGTTTAGCGCAAGCTATTGCGATTATTGGCTTTTGAGGCCCCCCAGGAAGATCTGCGCACGAAATTCCGCAAAATAAGCAACGCGTTGCTCAAGGCTGCCGATGAGCATCGATTGGACGGCTGCAGACGCCGCCCAGCGGGCTGCTTCGAACAAGGAGCCGAGATCGGCGTCCGACACGGGGCGGTCCGTAAAACCGTACGGACTCCAACGGCGAGTGATCAGCTCGTGGATGGGATGGTTAGGAGTGGCTTGCTTTGGGGTTTTCATTGCGGAGTCCTGTCAGCTAGAGTATCCCCGACAGGAATCGAACCAGTCGCCGCAACTACCTAGGCACGTTAGTACTTTACGGAAATCCGCCGCTCCGGGCAGCGCGCAATCCGGCGCGCCCGCGGCCGACCCGGACCCAATTCTCCAGACGGTAATCGATTCCTGGTCCAAGCTCCCTCGGCCAATCCGCGACGCAATTGACGTGATGGTGAAGTCTTCCGTGCCGAAGCGCGTGCCGTGAGGCCCCGTGGAACACGCCACCCGTGCGACGACGTTCGCTCACGTCGCGTTGCGCCGGTCCAAGTAGATAATTTACTTCGAATACCAGATTCGCTGACATCACGGCTGATCCCCGCTGGTGTCGGCAACTAACGGAATGGGCCATGCGGGGCCGCATCCTCGCGTGGCCCTTTTTCCTTACACGAGGCTCCAGTGCAGGTCGAACTGCGTCCGATCACGTCAATTCGCCCTTACGAGAACAACCCCCGTCTCAATGACGAGGCCGTAGATGCCGTGGCCGCGTCGATCAAGGAGTTTGGCTTCCGCCAACCGATCGTGGTTGACGAGCAAGGCGTCATCATCGTCGGACACACGCGCTACAAGGCAGCCCTCAAGCTTGGGCTGGAAATGGTCCCGGTCCACGTGGCCGTGGGGCTCTCCGCGGCCCAGGCCAAGGCTTATCGTATCGCCGACAACCAGACCGCCACGATGTCGCAATGGGATCAGGACCGCCTGCCTCTCGAACTGGCCGAGCTTCAAGAAATGGGATTCGACCTCGAGATGACCGGCTTCTCGGGCGACGAGCTCCTGCGGCTGCTCGACTCCGGCACTGAGAACGGGCACACCGATCCCGACGACATCCCCGAACCGCCCGACGAGGCAAAGACCAAACCCGGCGATCTTTGGATCCTGGGCAAGAACCGTCTGCTCTGTGGCGACAGCAGCAAGCCCGAGGACGTAGACCGCCTGCTTGACGGGGCTGCGATCCACCTTGTTAATTGCGACCCCCCTTACAACGTTCGCGTCGAGCCGCGGTCGAATAACGCCATCGCAGCGGGACTGTCGAGCTTCGAAGGGACCACGCACCATCAGGGGCTCGATCTGGCAAGGTACCCGGAGAAGGCAAAGCCGACCGAAAGGAAGCTTCGTGCCAGGGACCGGCCGTTGGCCAACGACTTTGTTTCGGACGACGAATTTGACCGATTACTGCATGCTTGGTTTGGCAATATCGCTCGCGTCCTTGTGCCAGGCGGCAGTTTCTACATTTGGGCAGGTTATGCCAATCTGGGCAACTATCCGCCGGTGTTGAAAGAGCTTGGGCTCTACTTCAGCCAAGGAATCGTGTGGAACAAGCTGCACCCAGTGCTCACGCGAAAGGACTACATGGGGTGCTTCGAGCTCGCTTTTTACGGCTGGAGGGAAGGCGCGGGACACAAATTCTACGGGCCGAACAATGCACTGGATCTTTGGGATGTGAAGAAGGTCAACCCCCAGA